>NZ_JAGPXV010000854.1:0-1976 GCF_018070405.1 Micromonospora sp. D75 | reverse complement strand
CCCCCTTTTAACACCGCGGTGTTAAAAGGGGGCCCTTCCTTACAAGCAGGGTCAGCGGGCGCCGAGGTGGGCCAGCAGGTCCTGGCGGGTCAGCACGCCCTTGGGCTTGCCGTCGACCAGCACCAGCGCCGCGTCCGCCTTCTCCAGCAGCCCGACCGCCTCGCTCACCGGCTGGCCGCCGCCGATCATCGGCAGCGGCTCGCCCATGTGCCGCTCGATCGTGTCGTGCAGGTGGGCCTGGCCGGTGAACAGCGCGTCGAGCAGGTCCTTCTCGGCGATCGAACCGGCCACCTCACCGGTCACCACCGGCGGCTCGGCCTTGAGTACCGGGAGCTGCGAGACGCCGTACTCGCGCATGTAGTCGATCGCGTCGCGGACCGTCTCGGTCGGGTGCACGTGCACCAGCTCGGGCAAGCCACCGGGCTTGCCGGCGAGCGCGTCGGCGACCGTCGGCTCGGTGCCCGAGTCGTCCAGGAAGCCGTACCGGGCCATCCACTTGTCGTTGAAGATCTTCGACAGGTAGCCCCGGCCGCCGTCCGGCAGCAGCACCACGATCACGTCGTCCGGGCCGGCCTTGCGGGCCACCTCCAGCGCGCCCACCACCGCCATGCCGCAGGAGCCGCCGACCAGCAGACCCTCCTCGCGGGCGAGCCGGCGGGTCATCTCGAAGGACTCCTTGTCCGACACCTCGACGATCTCGTCGGCGATCTTCCGGTCGTACGTCTCCGGCCAGAAGTCCTCACCGACGCCCTCGACCAGGTACGGCCGGCCGGTGCCGCCCGAGTAGACCGAGCCCTCCGGGTCCGCGCCGATCACCTTGACCCGGCCCTCGGACGCCTCCTTGAGGTAGCGGCCGATGCCGGAGATGGTGCCGCCGGTGCCGACGCCCGCCACGAAGTGGGTGATCTTGCCTTCGGTCTGCTTCCACAGCTCCGGGCCGGTGGTCTCGTAGTGCGAGCGCGGGTTGGCCGGGTTGCTGTACTGGTTGGGCTTCCACGCGCCGGGGATCTCCCGGGCCAGCCGGTCGGACACGTTGTAATAGGAGCGCGGGTCCTCCGGCGCGACGGCGGTCGGGCAGACCACCACCTCGGCGCCGTACGCGCGCAGCACGTCCTGCTTGTCCTGGCTGACCTTGTCCGGGCAGACGAAGACGCAGCGGTAGCCCTTGAGCTGGGCCACCAGGGCCAGCCCGACGCCGGTGTTGCCGCTGGTCGGCTCCACGATCGTGCCGCCCGGCCGCAGGATGCCCGCCTTCTCGGCGTCCTCCACCATGCGCATCGCGATCCGGTCCTTGACCGAGCCGCCCGGGTTGACGTACTCCACCTTCGCCAGCACGGTGGCCTGGATGCCCTCGGTGACGTTGCGCAGGCGGACCAGCGGGGTGTTGCCGATCAGCTCGACGACGTTGTCGTAGTACTGCACCTCGTTGTGCCCTTCGTCGCGCCGCCGTCGTGGGGCGGTCGGTCAGCCGTCAGTTCGCCGACCAGCGTACGTGCCGTCAGGGCACCACATGCCCCGGGATGACCGAGCTGCGACGTGCCTCCCACTCCAGGAACCGTTCCGTCTCGGCGAGCACGCTGCCGGCCAGCCAGGTGACCATCACCGCGTCGTCGGCCAGCCCGAAGATCGCCAGCGGGATCTCCGGCAGCAGGTCGATCGGGCTGACGATGTACGCGGTCGCGCCGGCCATCAGCGCCAGGCGCAGGCCGCCGTCGTACTCGCCCCTGGTGGTGGCGCGGATCATCCTCGGCAGCGCCGCCAGCCGGGCCCCGAGCGACGGCCCGCCCCGCGTACCGGCCGCCAGCGCCCGGGCCAGCGCGGCGAACGCGGCGCTGCGCTTCAACGTCTTCCCCATGTCTTCGCCCCTCTCCGCCCGACCATGGTGCGGCCCGGGGGCAAGCCCGCGTCCGCCACCCCCATCGGTACCCAGTCCGGGTGCCGCCCAGCCATCCGATCAAGGACAGCAGTGGTCGTAC
>NZ_JAGPXV010000853.1:0-1978 GCF_018070405.1 Micromonospora sp. D75 | reverse complement strand
CACCCCGGTTCGGGGTGGGGGGGGGGCCCGGCGGGCCGCCACACCGCCACCTCGCCGACCCGGCGAAGCCATCAGGCCGGCAGCCGGGATCAGAGCCAGTCGAACCAGGACTTGGGCAGCATCGCGTACCCGACGAACGCGAAGATGTCGAGCAGCGTGTGCGCGACGATCAGCGGGGCGACCCGGCGGGTGCGCAGGTAGAACAGCCCGAAGATCACACCCATGACGGCGTTGCCGACGAACGCGCCGAAGCCCTGGTAGAGGTGGTAGGAGCCGCGCAGCAGGGCGCTCGTGGCCAGCACCGCGCCGATGCGCCAGTTGAGCTGCCGCAGCCGGGTGATCAGGTAGCCGACCACGATCACCTCCTCCAGCACGGCGTTCTGCACGGCGGCGAGGATCAGCACCGGCACCGTCCACCAGAGGAGCGTGGCGTTGAGGCCGAGCTGCGCCGCCGCCCAGAACAGCGCCAGCCCGGGCAGGCCGATGAGCGCGGTCAGGCCCGCGCCCCGGGCCAGGTCCGAGCCGGGCCGCCGGAAGTCGACGCCGAGCGTCCGCGCCGGGTCGCCGGGGTCGCGCGCCAGCAGGTGTACGGCGAGCAGCACCGGCAGCAGCGCGAAGACGATCCCGAGCAGCTGGTACGTCAGGTCGAGGTAGGGCCGGGCCGACGCTGAGGTGTTCAGCGCGGCGGTCTGCTTGGACAGCCCACCGGTCGCGGTGAGCTTCGCGATCAGCGACACCAGCGCGTACACGGCCGACTGGCCGAGGGACAGACCGAGCACGAGCAGCGTCTCGGTGCCCAGCATCCGGCGGGAGACCGGGCGGGCCAGCTCGTCAACCGTCACCGGACCATGAAATCACTTCGGCGTCCCGACCCGGCGATCGCACAGTCTGTGCGACCGACGTACACGCTCCGTGGAGATTCTATGGCTGCCGATCCGCCCGTACGGAGAAGGAGCGTGCCCCTGTGGAGAACTTCGCGCGGCTGCTGAAGGAGAGCTGGGCCCTGGTCGAGGAGGACCGGGAGCGGCTCAGCGGTCACTTCTACGCCCGGCTGTTCCTCCTCGACCCGGAGCTGCGCAAGCTCTTCCCGGTGCAGATGAACGGGCAGGGCGACCGGATCCTGGAGGCGATCGTCACCGCCACCCAGACCGTGGGCGACCCGGAGAGCTTCGACGAGTACCTGCGGGCGCTGGGCCGGGACCACCGGAAGTACCACGTGACGGCCGAGCACTACGCGACCATGGGTGTCGCGCTGCTGGACGCGCTGCGCAGCACCGCCGGGGACGGCTGGAACCTGGAGTACGACCAGGCGTGGCGGGAGGCGTACGCGAGCATCAGCGCGCGGATGCTGGCCGGCGCGGAGGCCGACGGCAACCCGCCGTACTGGCACGCCGAAGTGCTCACCCACGAGCGGCACGGCCCGCACACGGCGGTGCTGACCGTACGCGCGCTCCAGCACCCTGCCCTGGCAGGCGGGGCAGTACGTCAGCGTGGAGGTGCCCCGCTACCACCCGCGGGTGTGGCGGACGTACTCGGTGGCGAACGCGCCGAACGAGGAGAACGTGCTGGAGTTCCACGTGCGGACGCCGCCCGGCGCGGCCGGCTGGGTGTCCGGGGCGCTGGTGCGCCGCACCAAGCCGGGTGACCTGCTGCGGGTGGCCGCGCCGATGGGCTCGATGACGCTTGATCCGGAGTCCACCCGGGACGTCCTCTGCGTGGCCGGCGGGGTCGGGCTGGCGCCGATCAAGGCGCTGGTGGAGGAGCTGACCCGGGTCAACCGCACCCGCTGGGTGCACGTCTTCTACGGCGCGCGCCGCCCGGACGAGCTGTACGGGCTGGCCGGCCTGGAGGACCTGGTCGCGACCCACCCGTGGTTGTCGGTGACGCCGTCGTGCAGCGAGGACCCGGACTTCGGCGGCGAACTCGGTGACGTGTCCGAGGTGGTCACCCGGTACGGGCCGTGGACCACGCACGACTG
>NZ_JAGPXV010000852.1:0-1990 GCF_018070405.1 Micromonospora sp. D75 | reverse complement strand
CCGAGGTGCTGGTGGCCACGCCGGGCCGGCTGCACGACCTGATCGATCGCGGGGACGCCCGGCTGGACCAGGTGTCCATCACGGTGCTGGACGAGGCCGACCAGATGGCCGACATGGGCTTCCTGCCGCAGGTGACGAAGCTGCTGGAGCAGGTCGCGCCGGGCGGGCAGCGGATGCTCTTCTCGGCCACCCTGGACCGGGGCGTGGACCGGCTGGTCCGCCGATTCCTGGCCGACCCGGTGACGCATTCCGTCGACCCGGGCACCGCCACCGTCACCGCGATGACCCACCACGTGCTGCACCTCGAGGCGGACGACAAGCAGGCCGCGGTGGCCCACATCGCCGCCCGCGAGGGCCGCACCATCGTCTTCATCGCCACCAAGCACCGCGCCGACCGGGTGGCCCGGCAGTTGCTCGCCAAGGGCGTACGCGCCGCGGCGCTGCACGGCGGCAAGTCGCAGCCGCAGCGCACCCGCATCCTGGAGCAGTTCCGCACCGGCCAGGTCACCGCGCTGGTGGCCACCGACGTGGCGGCCCGGGGCATCCACGTCGACGGGCTGGACCTGGTGGTCAACGCCGACCCGCCCGCGGAGGCCAAGGACTACCTGCACCGGGGCGGCCGGACCGCGCGGGCCGGCGAGTCGGGCACCGTGGTCACGCTGGTGCTGCCGGAGCAGCGCCGCGACGTCGCCCGGCTGATGAGCACCGCGGGCATCAACCCCAAGACCACCCGGGTACGCCCCGGCGACAGCGAGCTGAGCCGGCTCACCGGCGCCCGGGAGCCGTCCGGTGTGCCGGTGACCATCGCCGCGCCCGCTGCCGCGCACCCCGCCCCGGCGACCCGTCCTCGCCGGCGTCCGCGCCGCCGCTGACCGCGCCTGACCGGCTCGGCTTCGAGCGGGCCGGCCGACCGTCCCTGAGTCGGGAATCAGTCGACGTTCGGTCGGCTGTCCGACTGTCCGGCCTCGCCGTGGCGGCGATGCTGTCGGGCGGGGACCGGTCGGGGGGTCGGCCGGACGCGGAGGGAGCGGTTCATGGCGGGGGAAGCCGGATCGGGCGGTGCACGGGAAGTGCTGCTGGTGCTCGCGGTGGCGGGGGCCGGCCTGGCGCTCGCCGCGGTGGCCGCGTTCGGGCCCTGGCGGCCCTCCGACGGCGGCTCGCCGGATCGCGGCGCCGCCCGCAGCTTCACGCCCGGGATGAGCGTCCCGCACGCTCAGTAGCCGCGCCGGGCGGATGATGCCCGGAAAGCGATATGACTCTCAGGTATAAATATGCCCGAGAGTCATATCGGCCAGGAGTCATGCCCTCTGTGGCCGACAACCGGCCGGGTCCGCGACCCCGCGCGCCGTCGCCCTGTGACCGGACGCGCGTCAGGGTGCCGTCGCCCGGTCGCTCAGCAGGTCGGCGAGCGTGGTCCGGTCCACGACCAGGGCGATCGCGCCGTCCACCGCCAGCCACACGTCCCGCAGGCCGGTGGCCACGCCGTGGTATCCGGCCCGGTCGGCGGGGATGCCCCGGACGCTGGTGATCGCGCCACCCACCGCGCGGAGCACGTCGCCCACGCTGATCTCGTCCGGCGGGCGGGTCAGCGCGTACCCGCCCTCGGTGCCGCGATGGCTGTGCAGCAGCCCGGCCCGCCGCAG
This sequence comes from Micromonospora sp. D75, assembly GCF_018070405.1. Taxonomy (NCBI): domain Bacteria; kingdom Bacillati; phylum Actinomycetota; class Actinomycetes; order Micromonosporales; family Micromonosporaceae; genus Micromonospora; species Micromonospora sp. D75. Next base: position 347 of record NZ_JAGPXV010000852.1, on the reverse strand, counting down.
GTCGAGCAGGATCCCCTGGAGGAAGCTGAGCGGGATGTCCTGGCTCTCGGCCAGGCTCGCCGCCTTGACCAGCTCGCCGCCGCCGGACACCGCGTCGCCGGGGGTACCGGCGACGTCGGCGACGGCGAGCATGGCCCGGAGCGCGTAGTCGGCGCGCGCGGAGATGTACACGACGTCAGTTGCCGGCCTGGTCCAGCACGCCCCAGCGGCGGCGGATCGCCTTGTCGGCGGCACCGAACGCGGTGTCCACGAGCAGGCCCACCACCAGGATGACGATCATGATGGCCATCAGGCGTGGCGCCTCGCTCAGCTCGCGTGCGTAGGTGAGCTGCGCGCCGATCGAGGTG
>NZ_JAGPXV010000851.1:0-1992 GCF_018070405.1 Micromonospora sp. D75 | reverse complement strand
GGTCTGCGACGGCGGGGTGGCGGGCGGCTTCCTGCGCCACGTCGCCGACTGCGTCGAGCAGCCCGCCCTCCTGGTCGCCAACGTCTGACCGGTCAGGCTCCCGGCCCCGGCCCTCCCCACGGAGGTCCGGGGCCGCGCCGCGTCCCCGCCCCCGCTCCCCGCCCCGGGCTCCCCGTCCCCCGCTCGCGATCTTGCACTTGCGGCCCTCGACGTGCCCGATTCGCACCCTTCTCCGGGGCCGCAAGTGCAAGATCGCCGCGGCGGCGCGGGTGACGCGAGCGAGGGAGTCCAGCGCTGGCCGTCTTGCGGGAACCTTGTTCCGGTGGGTGGGATCGGTCGAGATCTTGGTAGCAAAGTGGCCCTGTGGAGGCCGTTTCGTACCAAGATCTCGCCGGGTCGGAACCTCTCGCCGCCCTCCCTTCGTCGATCATGAGGTTGACGCGGACAAAAAGGACGCCGCGCGCCGTCAACTTCATGATCGACGGACAAGGGGCGGTCAAGAGGTGAGGAGGGCGGTGGTGGGAACCGGGCGGAGGGCGCGTGCGGCGCAAGCGGGGACGGGAATTACCTGTCCGGCACGATTCTCCGCAGCCTTTTCCGAGCAATTCCGCCGAAGGTGCCACGGCGTGATCCTGGGCCTACAGAATGTGGGCGAGAGGGTTCGGAAATGGGGGGCGAAATATGTTTGCGAGGCGCCGACTGACGCTTTTCGCGATGACTGTCGCAGCCGCGCCGCTGGCGGTCGGCGCGTGCACCGCCGGCCCGAAGTCGGTGGCGAAACAGGCCGAGGCGTCGCCGCCGTCGGTCACCGTGACACCCGCCGATCGCACGAAGAACGTGCCGATCAGCGCGGAGGTGGGCACGAAGGTCAGCAACGGCAAGGTGACAGCCGTCAAGCTGACCGACGACAAGGGCAACGCCGTACCGGCCCAGCCGCGGGAGGACGGCTCCGGCTGGGTGCCGGACCGGCCGCTGGCCAATTCCCGGACGTACACCGCGGAGGTGACCGCGACCGGCGATTCGGGGAAGACCGCCACGCAGAAGACGACGTTCACGACGATGGCCAAATCCACCAAACCGGCCGTCACCAGCGAATTGTATTTCCGGCCGAATCAGACGTACGGGACGGCGATGCCGGTGGTGCTCGGATTCGACCCGCCGATTCCGAAGGAGGCCCGCGCGGACGTGCAGCGCCGGCTGTTCGTGAAGACCGACCCGCCGCAGCCCGGCACCTGGTCGTGGGTGGCCGACGGCAAGCAGGCCGAGTACCGGGCGCCGGACCGCTGGAAGCCGGGCACGACGATCAGCGTGCGCAGCGCGTTGCAGGGGCTGCCCATCGGCAAGGAGGCGATCGGCGACTCCGACCGGGTCGCGACCGCCAAGGTCGGCCGGCAGGTGACGCTCGACATCGACAACGGGACCAAGCAGATGACCGTCTACGAGGACGGCAAGGTGCTCAAGAAGATCCCGGTCAGTCTCGGCAAGGAGAGCACGCCGACGTCCAGCGGCACCATGGTGATCATGGAGAAGCACGAGCACACCACGTTCGACACCCGGGGTGAGCCCAATGGCGGCTACGTGGTCGACGTGGACGACGCCCAGCGGCTGACCTGGGGCGGCGAGTTCATCCACTCCGCGCCGTGGTCGGAGGGGGAGCAGGGCTACACCAACACCTCGCACGGCTGCACGAACGTGTCGGCCACGGCCGCGGACTGGCTCATGGGCGTCACGCAGGTCGGTGACCTGGTGACAGTGCGGGGCACCGAGGTGAAGCTCGACCAGGGCAACGGCTTCACCGCCTGGAACGTCAGCTGGGACGAGTTCGCCAAGGGCAGCGCGCTGCCCGTACCGGCGGGGCTGAAGCCCACGCAGAGCGCCACGCCGCACCCGGGCGCGGTGGCCGGCGGGTCGGCGCCGGCGGCGGCGCCGTCGCGGAGCAACAGCGGCGGCTGAACCTGGGGAGGAACGGCCCCGTGCCGTGCTCAGTCCAGG
>NZ_JAGPXV010000850.1:0-2014 GCF_018070405.1 Micromonospora sp. D75 | reverse complement strand
GCTGGGCGGCGACGAGTTCGCGGTGCTGGTCGCCGGGGACCGCGCGGTGCCGCCCGAGCGGCTCGCGATCCGGCTGCTGGCCGCGCTGGAGCCGCTGCCCGGCGAGGAGGACCTGGGAGTGCACCCGTCGGCGAGCATCGGCATCGCCGAGTACGGGCCGCAGCACGCCTCGCACACCGACCTGCTCCGCGACGCCGACATCGCCATGTACGCGGCGAAGGCGGCCGGCAAGGCCGCGTACCGCACGTGCACGCCGCAACTGCGCGAGTCGGCGGTCAGCCGCGCCGAGCTGATCGCCGACCTGCGCCGGGCGGTGGACGAGGGCCAGTTGCTGATGGAGTTCCAGCCGATCGTCGACCTCGACACCGGCGCGGTACGCAGCGCCGAGGCGCTGGTGCGCTGGCGGCATCCCCGCCTCGGCGTGCTCACCCCGGCCCGGTTCCTGCCGCTGGCGGAGGAGACCGGGCTGATCGTGGCGATCGACAGGTGGGTCATCCACGAGGCGTGCCGGGCCGCCGCGACCTGGCGCGCGCACGCGCCGGAGGTGACGGTCGCGGTCAACATCGCCGCCGCCCACCTGTGCCGGCCCGACCTGATCGCCACCGTCACCGGCGCGGTCGCCGCGGCCGGCCTGCCGCCCCGCGCGCTCACCCTGGAACTCACCGAGTCCGCGCTGATCGAGGGCAGCGAGGCGGTGCTGGACCGGCTGTCCCAGCTGCGTGACCTCGGCATCCGCATCGCCATCGACGACTTCGGCACCGGCTACTCCTCGTTGAGCTATCTGCACCGCATCCCGGCCACCGAGCTGAAGATCGACAGGTCGTTCGTGTCCCGGCTGGACGCCGGGGACAGCCGCGCGTACGCCACAGTCGAGATGGTGAACCGGCTGGCCGGCGCGTTCGACCTGGCCGTGGTGGCCGAGGGGGTGGAGACGGTCGCGCAGCACGCGGCGGTCACCGCGATCGGCTGCCGGCAGGGCCAGGGCTGGCGGTACGGCCGCCCGGCCGCCCTGACCGATCTGCTTCCCGCGTTGTCCGGGGCGGGCGCGGACCGCTGACCGGCCCGGGTCCACGGGGGCCGAAGGTCCCGGACGGGACAGGGGGTTCGACCCTGCTCACGGGCGGTCCGGCACCGCCATGATGGTTCTCGTCAACAAGACGAACACACCCTCCACGCGGGAGCTTGATATGAAGCGACGGACTCTCGACCTGCTGTTCAGCATCGGTGGGCTGGGCCTGGCGGTCCTGCTGCTCGTCGTCGGCGTCGTCCTGACGACGAACGCCAACTTCGCCAACGACTACGTACGCAGCCAGCTCGGCGAGCAGAACATCACCTTCACCCCGGCGGACAAGCTCTCCGACGAGGAGAAGAAGTCGGACTGCCTGCGCGAGTACGCCGGCCAGAAGATGACCACCGGCAAGCAGGCGGAGTGCTACGCCAACGAGTACATCGGCCTGCACCTGAAGAACATGGCCGGCGGCAAGACCTACGCCGACCTGGGCGAGCCGCAGAGCGCGCTGCGCGAGCAGGTGGCCCAGGCCGAGCAGAGCAACGCCGCGAACCTGGCCGACCTGCAGAAGCAGCTCGCCGAGGTGACCGCCCAGCGGGAGACCGTGTTCAAGGGTGAGACGCTGCGCGGCCTGCTGCTCACCTCGTACGGCTTCAGCGAGTTCGGCCGCAAGGCCGAGCAGGGCGCCCTGGCCGTGTACCTCGGCGCGGGCCTGCTCCTGCTGCTCTCCGCCGCCGGCCTGGTGCACGCCTTCCGCACCCCGCCGACCGCGACCTTCGCCGCCCCGGAGAAGGAGAAGGTCACCAATTGACCGCACCGACGACGCCCCCGGCCGATCCTGGTCGGGGGCGTCGTCGTGTTTTCCGGCTTGACCCTCACGCAGCGGAAGGCGGCAGCCTTGGTCGCGGAAGGGAGGGAACCATGGCGTACACGGTGGGGCAGGTGGCGCGGGCGGCCCGGGTGACGGTCCGGACGCTGCACCACTACGACGAGATCGGGCTGCTG
>NZ_JAGPXV010000085.1:0-13943 GCF_018070405.1 Micromonospora sp. D75 | reverse complement strand
GTGAACTGGTTCGGGTCGACGTCCTGGGCCAGGGCCATGTCGGTCCTTCCACGCGAGAGCCGGAGATCCGAAAGTGTTACCCGGACCGGCCGGTGTCACACCTGTGACTCAGCCCTCCGGGTGCAGCGCGGCGTCCGCCGGACCCCGTCGCCAGCCGGTGAAGCGGACCCGCAGCCCGCCCCGGCTGGGCGAGCAGCAGTACGGCCCGGCCGACGCCTGCGCCGCCGGGTCGAGCGGGGCGACGCGGACCAGCCGCCACGGCTCGTCGTCGCACCGGGCCCGGACGGTCAGCGCGTCCCCGGCCCGGCTCACCCGGACCGTCACCTCCCGGCCCGACCACTGCGGCACCGGCGCCACCGACCAGTCCGAGAACTCGTCGGTGACCACGGCGCCGACCTGCGGCGCGCCGTCGCTCACCTCGACCCCGGCCTTGGTCCACCGCCTCTCGTCCACCCGGACCAGCACACCGGCCTGATCGAACTGCTCCGAGTAGTCGAGGAGGAAAGACACCTCCACGGCGCTGCCCGCGCCGAACGGCGCGAGCAGTGCCGAGCCGTCGTCGTGCACGAAGCCGTAGCTGGTGCGCCGCCAGAAGTCGCTGCCGCCGTGCGGCTCGACGAGCAGGCCGCCGTCGACCGGCTCGGCCCGCTCGGGCGGGTTCAGCCAGTGGCCGGCGGACCAGTCGTACGCCTCGTTCATCCCGGCACCGTACCGGGTTTGACGGCGCGCACGTTCGGAGAAGTAGTCCTCGCATGGGTGACAGGTGGTATCAGGAGGCGGTCGTCTACTGCCTCGACGTCGACACGTACGCGGACTCCGACGGCGACGGAGTGGGTGACTTCCAGGGGCTGATCGGCCGCCTAGACTACCTGGCCCGGCTCGGCGTGACCTGCCTGTGGCTGAACCCGATCCATCCCTCGCCCAACGAGGACGACGGGTACGACGCGACCGACTTCTACAACGTCGACCCGCGACTGGGCACGCTCGGCGACTTCGCCGAACTGCTGCACCAGGCGAGCAACAGGGGCATCCGGGTGATCATCGACCTGGTGGTCAACCACACCTCGGACCAGCACCCGTGGTTCCAGTCCGCCCGGTCCTCGCCGGACTCGCCGTACCGGGACTGGTACGTCTGGGCCGACCACGAGCCGGCCGACCGCCACCAGGGCATGGTCTTCCCGGGCGAACAGCACGAGACCTGGACCTACGACCGGACCGCCAAGGCCTGGTACTACCACCGCTTCTACAAGTTCCAGCCGGACCTGAACATCGAGAACCCCAAGGTCCGCGCGGAGATCAAGAAGATCACCTCGTTCTGGCTCCAGCTCGGCGTCTCCGGCTTCCGGATGGACGCCGTGCCGTTCATCATCGAGCGCACCGAACCGGGCAACCCGAACTCGCCGAAGGACTTCGACTTCCTCACCGACCTGCGCCAGCACGTGCAGTGGCGACGTGGCGACGCGGTCCTGCTGGCCGAGGCGAACGTGGAGCCGGACGAGCTGCCCGTCTACTTCGGTGACGGCAGCGGCTCGGGCAACCGGATCCACATGCTGTTCGACTTCATGCTCAACGGCCGGCTGATGCTCGCCCTGGCCCGGGAGGACCCGGAGGTGATCATCGAGGCGTTGCGGGACACCCCCAAGCTGCCCACCGGCGGCCAGTGGGCCACGTTCCTGCGCAACCACGACGAGATCGACCTGTCCCGGCTCACCGCCGACCAGCGCAACGACGTGCTGGCGAAGTTCGGCCCGGACGAGAACATGCAGCTCTACGGCCGGGGCATCCGCCGTCGTCTCGCGCCCATGCTCGGCAACGACCGCCGGCACATGGAACTGGCGTACTCGCTGCAGTTCTCGCTGCGCGGCACGCCGGTGCTGCGCTACGGCGAGGAGATCGGCATGGGGGAGGACCTGTCGCTGGACGGGCGCGACGCGATCCGCACGCCGATGCAGTGGTCCTACGCGGACAACGCCGGCTTCTCCACCGCCGAGCCGGAGAAGCTGGTCCGCCCGGTGATCGACAAGGGCGAGTACGGCTACCAGAACGTCAACGTCACCGCCCAGCGCAAGGACCCGCGCTCGCTGCTCGGCTGGTTCGAGCGGATGATCCGGACGCTGCGGGAGGCGCCGGAGACCGGCTCGGGCAGCACCACCCACATCGACGTGCCGATGCCGCCGGGCGTGCTCGCGCACCGCGCCGACGGGCGTACCGGGACGATGGTCTTCCTGCACAACCTCGGCACCGAGGACGTCGAGGTGGACCTGAGCACGCTGGCCCCGGAGGCGGACCTGCCGATCGACGTGCTGAGCGACCGCAACTACGAGGACGTGGGCAAGCTCGACCGGCTCAAGCTCGGCGGGTACGGCTACCGGTGGATCCGGCTCTGCCGGGGCCACGGGCGGTAGGCGCGGCGTACCGGCGGGTTAAGCTCCTTCGATCGAGCCACAAGTTACCGGGAGGTAAGCATGTCGGAGGAGCCCCGCATCGCCGTCGTCACCGGAGCCGCGCGCGGCATCGGGGCGGCGACCGCCCGCCGGCTGGCGGCCGACGGCATGGCCGTCGCCGTGGTCGACATCGACGAGTCCGCCACCAAGGAGACGGTGGACGCCATCGGCTCGGCCGGCGGCCGGGCGCTCGGCGTCGGCGCCGACGTGTCCGACCGGGCCCAGGTCGAGGCAGCCGTGGAGCGGATCGCCGCCGAGCTGGGCGCACCGACAGTGCTCGTCAACAACGCGGGTGTGCTGCGCGACAACCTGCTGTTCAAGATGACCGAGGGCGACTGGGACACGGTCATGGGCGTGCACCTGCGCGGCGCGTTCCTGTTCAGCCAGGCCGCGCAGAAGCACATGGTCGAGGCGAAGTGGGGCCGGATCGTCAACCTGTCCAGCACGTCCGCGCTCGGCAACCGGGGCCAGGCGAACTACTCGGCCGCGAAGGCCGGCCTCCAGGGCTTCACCAAGACGCTGGCGATCGAGCTGGGCCCGTTCGGGGTGACTGTCAACGCGGTCGCGCCGGGCTTCATCGTCACCGACATGACCGCCGCCACCGCGGCCCGGATGAAGGTCGACTTCGACGCGCTCCAGAAGCACGCCGCCGCCGAGATCCCGGTACGCCGCCCCGGCCGCCCGGAGGACGTCGCGCACACCATCTCGTTCCTCGCCAGCGAGGGCGCGTCGTTCGTCTCCGGCCAGGTCATCTACGTCGCCGGCGGTCCGAAGGACTGACCGGCCCCCGACCCGGCGCGGGCCCGCTCAGGCGGGGTCGCGCCGGGTGCGCCAGAGCCAGAACAGACCGAGCACCGGCAGCACCAGCGGCACGTAGCCGTAGCCGCTGCCGAAGCCGGACCAGACCGTCTCGTCCGGGAACAGCTCCTTGTCGGCGATGCTCAGCACACCGACGCCGAGCACCCCGACCAGTTCGACGGCGCAGCAGGCCAGCGCGACCCGGCGGCCGGCGTGCCCGGCCCGGGCCAGCCCGACCGCCGCCACGATGTAGATCAGCGCCGCCACCGCGGACAGCAGATACGCCACCGGCGCCTCGTCGAACTTCGTGGCGATCTGCAGGCCGGCCCGCGAGGTCGCGGCGATGGCGAAGACGATGTAGACGGCGATCAGCAGCCGGCCCGGGCCGCGGTTGGTGGCGCGATGCTCGTGCGCGGTCGTGGTGTCAGCCACCGAGCGCCTCCCAGGTCTGCTGGAGCCGGACCGCCACGACCGGCGTGACAAGGCAGATCGCGCAGACGATGCCCGAGCCCCACCGGGTCGGCTCCATCCGCGCCAGCACCCAGGCCAGCGGCGGCAGGCAGACGAGCGTCGCCAGGTAGCCGAAGAACGCGCCCGGCTCGCCCGGCCGCTCGCCGCCGCCGAGCGCGACGAGCGCCACCACGGTCAGCGCGAGCAGCGCCACCTCCAGCACGGCCAGGCCGACGAACTGGATCCGGTCCGGCGGCCGGTGGCGTACCGCCGCCACCAGGGCCCAGAGCGCGACCGCCAGCGAGATCACGATCGCGACCGTGGCGAGCGGCCCGTCCACCGGCGATCCGGCGGCCGCCGCGACGGTCGTCGACACAGTGTCGTTCACCGGCACAGCCTACTAACCGGTGTAGTAGCGGCCCGCCCGCCGGGTCGAGGCGCGCCGGACCGGCCGGACGACTAGCGTGGATCACGGTCCCGGCGTACGCCGGTGGCGGACGTCGACGGCAGGGGGTCCGGGTGCGGTTCGGGTTGTTCGGCACGGGTTACTGGGCGGCGCAGACGCACGCCGCGGCCATCGAGGCGCACCCGCGGGCACGCCTCGCCGGCGTGTGGGGGCGCAACCCCGCCAAGGCGGAGGAGCTGGCCACCCGGCACGGCGTACCGGCCTTCACCGACGTCGACGCGCTGATCGACGCGTGCGACGCGATCGCCGTGGCGCTCCCGCCGGACGTGCAGGCCGACATCGCCGTCCGCGCCGCCACCGCCGGGCGGCACCTGCTGCTGGACAAGCCGTTGGCGCTCGACCTCGCCGGCGCCGACCGGGTGGTCGACGCGGCCCAGGCGTCCGGTGTGGCCTCGGTGGTCTTCTTCACCCAGCGCTTCCACCCGAACGTCACCGGGTTCCTCGCCTCGACCGCCGCGGCCGGCGGCTGGCAGCACGCCCGGGCCACCATGTTCGCGTCGATCTTCCAGCCGGGGAACCCGTACGGCGACTCGACCTGGCGGCGGGAGCGCGGCGCGCTCTGGGACATCGGCCCGCACGCGCTGTCGCTGATCCTGCCGGTGCTCGGCCGGGTCACCCGGGTCGCCGCGATGGACGGCCCGAGCGGTCTGGTGCACCTGCTGCTCACCCACGACGGCGGCGCCACCAGCTCGCTCTCGCTCACCCTGGACGCGCCGTCCGAGGCGGTCACCCGGGACTTCGTCTTCTTCGGCGAGAACGGCACCGAGACCGTCCCGCCCGGCGACGGCAGCGCGCTCCAGGCGTTCTCCACCGCGCTCGACCAGCTGCTGGAAGAGGTCGACGCGGGCACCCGCGACCACCGCTGCGACGTGCGGTTCGGCCGCGAGGTGGTGGCCGTGCTCGACGCCGCCGAGACCGCAAGGTCGCAGGGCCGCACCGTCGAGCTGTAAGGAAGGGCCCCTTATTAACGCCTCCGGTAGAGGAAGGGGCCCCTCTTAACACCCGCAGGTCAGGCGCCGGCCAGCGTGACGATCGCCTCGCCCAGTTCGGTGGGGGACTGGAACTCCTCGGCCGGCAGGGACCGCAGCGCCTGCAGCGCCTCGGTGCTGGCACCGTTCTCCTGGCCCCAGCGGACCAGGTCCTCCCGGGAGACCGGGTAGTCCAGCCCGGCCAGGAACTCCTGCAACTGCGCGCCGGTGACGGTCATGCCGCCCGGCTACCCAATGAGCCCGGCGCCATGCCCCCAGCCGGGCCCGCGTCCGCCGCTACGCCCGCCCCGCCGGACCCGGGCCGCAGCCGCCGCCGTACGCCCGCCGCCCGACTCGACGGCGGCGGTTTGTCCCGGCGGGCCCCGGGTAGCCGCGGACATGCTGGTTCAGCGGCTCGGCGCGCCGAGCGACTTCGACCCGCTGCTGGAGCGCGTCCGGGACGCCCGCGTGGTGATGATCGGCGAGGCGACGCACGGCAGCTACGACTACTACCGGCTGCGGGAGCAGTTGACCCGGCGGCTCATCGCCGAGCAGGGGTTCGACTTCGTGGCGGTGGAGGGGGACTGGCCGGACTGCGACCGGGTGCACCGGTCGGTGGTCGGCGCGCCGGACGGGCTCGCCGATCCGCTGGTCGCGCTGGAACGGTTCGAACGCTGGCCCACCTGGATGTGGGCGAACGCCGAGGTGGCCCGCTTCTGCCGCTGGCTGCGGGCGTGGAACCTGGAACGCCCGGAGGGGGAACGGGCCGGCTTCCACGGGCTGGACGTGTATTCCCTCTGGGAGTCGATGCAGGCCATCTTCGACTACCTGGGCGAGGAGGACCCGGCCTCGCTGGAGGCGGCGCAGGAGGCGTACCGCTGCTTCGAGCCGTACGGCAAGCGGCCCGAGGAGTACGCGATGGCCAGCCGGTTCGTCTCCGCCCGGTGCGAGGAGGAGGTGGTCCGGCTGCTGGCGCGTACCCGGGAACAGGCCGCCGCGGACGGCCCGGACCGCTTCTCGGCCTGGCAGAACGCGGAGGTGGTGGCCGGCGCGGAGCGGTACTACCGGGCCATGGTCGGCGGCGGCCCCGAGTCGTGGAACGTGCGCGACATCCACATGGCCGACACGCTCGACCGGCTGCTCGACCGGTACGGGCCGGGCTCGCGCGGAATCGTGTGGGCGCACAACACGCACGTCGGCGACGCCCGGGCCACCGACATGGCGGCGGACGGGATGGTCAACATCGGGCAGTTGGGCCGGGAACGGCACGGCCGGGACACGGTGGCGCTGATCGGCTTCGGGAGCTGGCGCGGCAGCGTGATAGCCGCTCCGCGCTGGGGTTCCCCGGCCGAGGCGATGGTGGTGCCGCCGGCCCGGAAGGGCTCGGTGGAGCACCGGCTGCACGAGCTGATGCCGGACCGGGCGGTGCTGGTCTTCGGCGGCGACGACCAGCCGGAGTGGGTGACCGGCGAGGCGGACCACCGGGCCATCGGGGTGGTGTACGACCCGAGCTTCGAGTCCTGGGGCAACTACGTGCCGACCCGGCTGGGCGAGCGCTACGACGCGTTCATCTGGTGCGACGAGACCACGGCGCTGCACCCGCTGCCGGCGCACGTCACGCCCGGCGAGATGGAGACGTACCCGGCGGGGGTGTGACCGGGTGGGGCCCGTCGGACCCCACCCGGTACGGCTCACACCTGGGCGTGCTGCTTCTCGGCGAGGTGGGCGCGCAGGCCCTCACCCTCGACGTCCACGTTGGGCAGGATCTTGTTCAGCCAGCGCGGCAGCCACCAGGCGGCGTTGTTCAGCAGCGACATGACCGCCGGCACGATGGTCATCCGGACCACGAACGCGTCGATGGCGACGCCGATCGCGAGCGCGAAGCCCATCGACTTGATGATCGGGTCCTCCAGGAAGACGAAGCCGCCGAACACCGAGATCATGATGAGCGCGGCGGCGGTGACCACCCGGGCGCCGTGCCCCATGCCGTTGATGGTGGCCTGCTGCGCGGTGTCGCCGTGCACGAAGTCCTCGCGCATCCGGGAGACCAGGAAGACCTCGTAGTCCATGGCCAGGCCGAACAGGATGCCGATGAGCAGGATGGGCAGGAAGCTGACCAGCGGGGCCGGGGTGTCCAGGCCGACCAGGTCGGCCAGGTGGCCCTGCTGGAACACCGCCACGGTGATGCCGAACGTGGCCGCCACGGTGAGCAGGAAGCCCAGCGCCGCCTTGACCGGCACCAGGATCGACCGGAACACCAGCATCAGCAGCAGGATCGACAGGCCCACCACCAGCAGCAGGTAGACCGGCAGCGCGTCGGAGAGCTTCTCGGACACGTCGATGCCGACCGCGGTGACGCCGGTGAGCAGCACGTCGGCGTTCTGGATGCCGGCGACCTGCTTGCGGATGTCCTGCACCACCGTCTCGGTGGCCTCGTCGGTCGGCCCGCTCTCCGGGATCACGCCGAGCAGCGCGGTACGCCCCGACGGGTCGACCTGCGGCGGGGCCACCGCGAGCACCCCGTCGGTCTTCTGGATCAGCGCGGTGACCTGCGGGATGGCGGCCTGGGTCGCCTGCGGCGAGTCGGCGGTCACCACGACCGCGAGCCGGCCGGTGAAGCCGGGGCCGAAGCCCTCCCGGATCAGGTCGCTGCTGACCCGGGCCGGGGTGCCCTCGGCGGCGGCGGAGGCGTCCGGCAGCGCCAGGCGCATGTCCTGGGCCGGGATCGCGAGCAGGCCGAGGCCGAGCAGCCCGACCAGGATCACCGGGATGCGCAGCTTGGTCACCCACCGCGCCCAGCGGAAGCCGAAGCCGGAACGGTCCTCCGAGCCGGTGGCCGGGTCCTCGACCGCCTTGCGGTCACGCAGCTTGCGCGGCAGCACCTTGTAACCGGCGAAGCCGAGCAGCGCCGGGGCCAGCGTGATCGCCACCAGCACGGCGATCGTGACGGTGCCGGCCGCGGCCAGGCCCATCACGGTGAGGAACGGGATGCCCACCACGGCCAGGCCGGCGAGCGCCACCACCACCGTGGCGCCGGCGAAGACCACAGCCGAGCCGGCGGTGCCGACCGCGCGGCCGACCGCCTCCTCCGGGGAGAGCCCGTCGAGGAGGTTCTGCCGGTGCCGGGAGGTGATGAACAGCGAGTAGTCGATGCCGACCGCGAGGCCGAGCATCAGCGCCAGGATCGGCGCGGTGCTGGTCAGCTCGACCGCGCCGCTGAGCGCGAACAGACCGGCCATGCCGACGCCGACGCCGATCAGCGCGTTCAGCATGGTCATCCCGGCCGCCACGAGCGAGCCGAACGTGATCACCAGGACGATCGCCGCGACCAGCACGCCGATGGCCTCGGTCGAGCCGACCTCCGGCTCGGCGTTCAGCACCTCGCCGCCGGGGGCGATCTGCCAGCCCTGCGCCTCGGCCTGCTCGCCGACCTTCTCGTACGCGTCGCGCTGCTCGTCGGTGATCTCGTCGACCCCGCCGGCGAACTGCACCTGGATCAGCGCGTAGCGGCCGTCCGGGGTGAGCGCCTGCGCCTGGTACGGGTCGACCGCGCCGACCACGCCGGGCAGCGTGGCCGCCTCCTGCGTGACCTGCTTGACCAACCCCTGGCCGGCGGGCGTGGTGAGCGCGCCGTCCTGTGGCGCCTTGATAGCGATCGTGCCGGTGGCGCCGCTGGCCGCCGGGAAGCGGTCGGCGAGCAGGTCGATCGCCTTCTGCGACTCGGTGCCGGGCATGGTGAAGTTGCTCGCCGTCGGGCCCCGCAGCGTGGCCGCGGCCAGGCCGAGGCCGACGAGTACGACGAGCCAGATGACGGCGACGAGTCGCCGTCGGCGCAGAGATGCCCGGCCGAGCCGGTACAGCAGGGTCGCCATGGACCTTCCTTGTCCTCGCAGGTTCGGATCAGATGGAGACTTCGAGCGCGCGGTACGCCACGGCGAGCAGCGCGGGTCGCAGCTGTTCGTCGGGGATGTCCAGGAACTCGCCGCAGGTCTCGGCGATGCCGGCGAGTACGACGAGCGCCGCGACCCGGGCCTCGGGCCGGTCGGAGAAGCCGGCGAACGCCGCGACCAGCCGTTCGGAGATCTGCTGGATGTGCATGAACGTGGGCTGCTGGAGCAGGTCGGAGAACTCGCCGCGGAGCAGCGCGATCTCGCGGCGGAAGCGGACCGCCAGGTCGACGAAGCCCTCCGCCGCGACGCGCTGTGCGTCCGCGCCGGTGTGCTCGGCGATCCGGGTGTCGAGTTCCTCCAGCACCGCGATGGCCGGCGCCATCAGCTCGCCGAGCAGCGCGTCCTTGCTGGCGAAGTGGTAGAGCACTGTGGCTTTGGAGCAGCCGACCTCACGGGCGATGTCCTGGAGTGAGGTGCCCTTGTAGCCGGTGACGGCGAACCGCCGAGCCGCCGCGGTGAGCAACTCGTCGTGGGTGGCCGGGGTGGGGCGCGCCATGACATCAAGCATGCCTGACCGATCGGTCAGGTGCTGACCGATCGGTCAGATAGAGCGCGTGGCGTTCGCCACATAAGGGCGATTTCAGTTGTTCAGGCCGGTGGGTGGCCGTGCCTACGGTCGTACTCGGCCCGGGCCGCGCTGATCGCCTCGCGGTGCCGTTCGGCCCAGCTGGTCAGCGCCACCAGCGAGTCGTACAGCTCGCGGGCCATCGGGGTGGCCGTGTACTCGACCTTTGGCGGCACGCAGGGGTGGACATGCCGGTCCAGCAGCCCGTCCCGCTCCAGGTTGCGCAGCGTCAGCGTGAGCATCCGGCGGCTGATCCCCTCCACCCGGCGCTCCAGCTCGGTGAAGCGGACCGGGCCGGCCGAGGCGGCGATCAGGATGCCGATGGCCCACTTCCCGCCCACCCGGTCCAGCGCCTCCCGCACGGTGCAGGCGCTCGCCTGCTCCGCCGCGCCCGATCCGCACCGGTCCGCCTCTGCCTCGCCCACGCCCCGATCGTCGCAGGTGCCGGCCGGTGAGGCGCGCGCCGGGCACCGTGTCGGGGTTGCCGAGCCGGGCCCGGCCCGGGATGGTGGTCCGATGGGCGCCGCCGACGAGACCCGGGCCGGAGTGTCGCTGACCAACCTCGACCAGCCGCTGTTCGACGGCGCCGGGGCGACCAAACGCGACCTGGTCGACTACCTCGACGCGATGGCTGACCGGATCCTGCCGGAACTGCGGGACCGGCCGCTGTCGGTGCTGCGGGTGCGGCCCGGCCAGGAGCCGTTCATGCAGAAGAACCTGCCGAAGTACACGCCCGACTGGGTGCGCCGTACCGAGGTGTGGGCCGAGGCGTCGCGCCGGCGCATCTCGTACGCCCTCTGCGACGACCGGCGGACGCTGCTCTGGTTCGCCAACCAGCGGGCCGTCGAATACCACCCGACGCTCGGCCGGGCCGCGCAGCCCGAGCACCCGACCCACCTGGTGCTCGACCTCGACCCGCCGGAGGGCGACTCGTTCCCGGCCGCCGTGCGGGTCGCGCTGCTGGTCCGGCAGGCGCTCGCCGACGCCGGGCTGGCCGGCGCGGTGAAGACGAGCGGCGCGAAAGGGCTGCACGTGATCGTGCCGGTCGACCCGGCCACCACGGCGGAGGAGGCCGCCGCCGCGACCCGGGCGCTCGCCGTCCGTACCGAACGGCTCGACCCGGCGGCCGCGACCACCGCGTTCATCGTCGCCGACCGCGGCGGCCGCGTCTTCGTCGACTCCACCCGGGCGTACGGGGCGACTGTGGTGGCCGCCTACAGTCCCCGGATCCGGCCCGGCGCCCCCGTGTCGTACCCGGTGGGCTGGACCGACCTGGAGAGCGCGAGCCCAGCCGACTTCACCGTGCGGACCGTGCCCGCGCTGCTGGGCGACCGGGATCCCTGGGCGGAGGCGCTGCCCGCGCCGCAGCGGCTGCCGGCGGACCTGGTCGAGCAGGGACGGACCATCCCGGTGGCCCGGGTGCAGGCGATGCACGAGGGCAAGCGACGCGCCAAGGCCCGCCGCGAGGCCGGGTGAGCCCGGTCCGCGTCAGCGCCGCCCGGTCCTCGCCGCCGGCGGGTGCTTGCCCCAGGTGAACGCGATCAGCACCACGGCCAGGGCCCTGGTGACGATCATCGTCCAGATCGGGTGGGTATCGGTGGCCGGGCGGCGGGCTCGCCCGCGTCCACCTCCCGCAGGATCCGCGCGGCGCGGGGCAGGTCGCCGCAGGCGGTTGCGCGGGCCGCGTTCGCCAGGGCCAGCCGGATGGCGCCGCCGGGGGAGGGGCTGCGCTCGTGCGCCCGCTGGGCCGCCGCCACTAGCTCGGCGGCGTCGGGGTGCCCGAACCGGGCCGCCAGCGACGCCAGCATGGTGAGCGTCCAGCTCCGCCCCGCGACGTCCAGCTCCTGGTTCAGCGCCCGCCCGAGGTACGTCAGGGACAGCGAGGGACGCTGGGTCGCGTAGTAGGCGCCGAGCCGCCCGAGCAGCATCGCCCGCTGGCGTGGCCCGTACCGGTCGGCGGCGACCTCCCGGTGCAGCATCCGCAGCGTCTCGTCCACCCGGCCCGCCAGGTAGAGGTTGTCGGCGACGTCGACCAGCCAGGCCAGGCGCGCCTCCGCCGCCCCGGGCGTGGGGGCGGCCAGCAGCAGATCAGCGGCCAGGCTGGGACCGACCGCCGGGTCGACCGCCAGCCGCGCGGCCAGCGCCGAGGCGGACCGGCTCACCGCCGGCAGGACCCGCAGCAGCTGCCGGGCCGCCTGGGCCGGGCGCCCGGCGTCGGCGAGCACCTCGGCCGCCGCCTCGCGCAGCGCCTGCCGCACCGAGGGCGGGGTGTCCCGCAGTACGTCGTCGCGCAACGCGATGGAAGACAGCCGCAGCCCGGCGGCGGTGTCGACGAGGAACCCGCGCGCGATCAGCTCCTCCACCGTCGCGTCGATCCGCTCGTCCGACGTGGTGCCGGTGTGCGCGGCCACCGCTTCGAGGAACCACAGCCCGCAGGGGGCGTCCGCGAAGGCGACGGCGCGCATCACCGATCGGTGCGCGGTGGTCAGCGAGGAGGGTACGCCCGTGTGCATCTTGGGGCGGTTGGTCAACGGAGTCTCGGGCAACTGGCTCACCTTCGCAGGTGCTGGGGTTCGACCCGTTCACCGCGAGGTTAGCCAGCCCGTGACCTGTACATTCCCGAATTCGGGGACACTGCCGCGCACGCCGCGGATACGACGAAGGCCCCTGACCGGGCTGGTCAAGGGCCTTGCGGTGATCTGATCTGGTGCCCCCGGCAGGATTCGAACCTGCGCTCCCGCCTCCGGAGGGCGGTGCTCTATCCCCTGAGCTACGGGGGCTCAGCGACCCGAGAAGAGTAGCAAACCCCCTCCCGGATCACCGAATCGGTACCCCGCGAGTCGATCTTCGTCGGATCAGGCGGCGGCGACGGCGCGACCACAGCTCGGCAGCGGATGCAGCACGACGCGCCGGGGCAGCCGACGGGGCCATTCGTTGCGCGGCCACGAGCCGTCCACGATCAGGTGCACCGTGCGCTCCTCGGCGCCGCTGAGCCGCAGCACGAAGTCCCGGGGCAGCGGAGGATCCACCGACGGCGTGGTGACCATGAACCGCACCCGTCCCCGCGACGAGACCGCCGAGACCACGTCGGCGGCGGGCATGGTGCCGCGCAGGCGTACCCGGCCGATCCAGTAGACCTCGGCGGCGTGCTCCTGGGCCGCCCGCGTGATCGTCGGGTACTCGCTGCGTACCCACCGCTCGACCGCGCTGACGCACAGGCCGCAGGCCCGCTCGCGCGGCTCGCGCGGCCCCAGACCCCAGGCCCGCAGGTACGCCCCGACGGTGCCGGCGTCCATCGCCAGCCCGAACCGGCGCTCGATGAGGGCGGTCAGGCTCTGCCGTGTCCAGAGCTCCTCGTCGAGGCCGAACTCGTCGGGGTGGACCCCCCGGAGCACGTCGATGAGTTCGAGTTCCTGTTCGCGGCTGAGCGTTCCCGGCTCGCCCTGCCGCAGTCCGCGACGGACGGCTGCCACCGCTCCGTCACCGCCGATGGTGTGGCGTCGGCACCAGCTGGTCACCGACCGCCCTGCGTCTCTGAGTGCAACCCCCACGTCTTGGGCAACGAGCCCGAATCGCAACTGGTCACGATATGTGGGTAGAAAACTCTCCAACCCCCACAATGACCCGTTAACCCCAAACCGTTACAAACCCCCAAACCGGGACATCTCGCCCCCGGCCCCAACCTTCGACGTGGCCTCTCCGTCCCACCTCGACCGGCCCGCCTGCCCCGAACACATCACCCCGGGTCACGAGCCCACCCTTAATCGACTCCATCTCGCCGAAGTGGTTGCATCCCACCCACCCTGATCTCGCCACCTCCCCGAACTGGTGTCGATCAAGAGCGGGGATAACGCCACCTCCCCGAGCTGGTGTCGATCAAGCTCCGAACCGGAAGCGCGGGTACGCGAGGCGGGCGGGGTGCCCGGTCGGGCCGGCCTTCGGCCACCAGCCGACCCTCGGCACGGCCACCCCGTCCCACCCCGTCCTACCTCGACCGGCCAGCCTGCCCGAGCACATCACCCTGCTCCTGATCCACTCCACCTCGCCGAAGTGGTTGCATCCCACCCACCTTGACCCCGCCACCTCCCCGAACTGGTGTCGATCAAGGGCGGGGATAACGCCACCTCCCCGAACTGGAGTGGATCAAGAGCGGGGAGGTGGCCGCTTCCCCGAGCTGGTGTCGATCAAGAGCCAGACCGGAAGCGCGGACGCGCGAGGGGCGGGCGAGGATGCCCTGTCGGTCCGACCCGGGCCGTCCTCACCCATCCTCCCGCGATCTTGCACTTGCGGCCCTCCCGTAAC
>NZ_JAGPXV010000849.1:0-2019 GCF_018070405.1 Micromonospora sp. D75 | reverse complement strand
AGGTCAGGCTCAGGCCGGGCGCGACCGGCCGGGTGCTCTTGGCGGTCTCCAGGCCGCCGGCCGGCTCCACACCGGCGAGCGCGACGGCGGGGTCGGGGCGGGACGAGGCGCGTGGCGCGTCCTCGGCGGCGGTGGCGGCCGGCGGCGCGACGGGCGACGGCCCGGCGGCCGTCGCGGCGGACGGCGTCGGCGCGGTGATGGTCAGCAACGGCGTCAGCAGCAGGACGCCGGCGAGGCGGGCGGGTCGACTGCGGGTTCGCATGGACGACAGTCAACCCGACGATGAACAGAAGTTTCAATACCTAGCGACTGAACCGTAGGAAAACTTCACCATCGGCGGTGCCCGGTACGCGACGAGGGGCACGGCCGCGTACGGCCGTGCCCCTCGTTCGTCGGATCCGTCAGCTCACTCGCCCGGAGTGGACTTCGCGATCTGCATCAGGAACTCGATGTTGGTGCGGGACTGCTTGAGCCGGTCCAGCAGGAGGTCGAGCGCCGCCTGCGAGTCCAGCGAGTGCAGCACCTTGCGGAGCTTGTGGATGATCGCCAGCTCCTCCGGCGCGAGCAGGACCTCCTCCTTGCGGGTGCCGGAGGGGTTGATGTCGATCGCCGGGAAGACACGCTTGTCGGCGATCTTCCGGTCCAGCTTCAGCTCGGCGTTACCCGTGCCCTTGAACTCCTCGAAGATGACCGTGTCCGCCATGGACCCGGTCTCCACCAGCGCGGTGGCGAGAATGGTCAGCGAGCCACCGTTCTCGATGTTGCGCGCCGCGCCGAGGAAGCGCTTGGGCGGGTAGAGCGCGGTGGAGTCGATACCACCCGACATGATCCGGCCGCTGGCCGGCGCCGCCAGGTTGTACGACCGCCCGAGCCGGGTCACCGAGTCGAGCAGCACGACCACGTCGTGCCCCAGCTCGACCAGGCGCTTGGCCCGCTCGATCGCCAGCTCCGCCACCGTGGTGTGGTCCTGCGGCGGACGGTCGAATGTGGCCGCGATGACCTCGCCCTTCACCGAGCGCTGCATGTCGGTGACCTCTTCGGGCCGCTCGTCGACCAGCACCACCATCAGGTGGCACTCCGGGTTGTTGCGGGTGATCGCGTTCGCGATCGCCTGCAGCACCATCGTCTTGCCGGCCTTCGGCGGCGACACGATGAGCGCCCGCTGGCCCTTGCCGATCGGCATGACCAGGTCGATCACCCGGGTGGTGAGGATGTGCGGCTCGGTCTCCAGCCGCAGGCGCTCCTGCGGGTAGAGCGGGGTGAGCTTGTAGAACTCCGGCCGGCGCTTCGCCTCGTCCGGCTCCATCCCGTTGATGGTGTCCAGCCGGACCAGCGGGTTGTACTTGTCGCGCCGCTGCTCGCCGTCCCGCGCGGCCCGCACGGCGCCGGTGATCGCGTCACCGCGGCGCAGGCCGTACTTCTTGATCTGGGACATCGAGACGTACACGTCGTTCGGGCCGGCCAGGTAGCCGGTGGTCCGGACGAAGGCGTAGTTGTCGAGCACGTCGATGATGCCGGCGACCGGGACGAGCACGTCGTCCTCGCCGACCTGCGGCTCGCGGCCGCCACCGCTGTCGCCCTCGCCCCGCTCGCCGCGGCCGCGACGACGGTCCCGGAACCGGCTGCGCCGGCCCCGCCGGCCGCCGCCCTCGCCGTCGTCGTCGCCGTCGTTGTCCCGCTCGGCGCGCTGACCACGGTCGTTGCGGTCGCCCCGGTCGTTCCGGTCGCCCCGGTCGTTCCGGTCGCCCCGGTCGTTGCGCTCGGCGCGCTCGCCCCGGTCGGCACGCTCGTTACGGTCGCCCCGCTCGGCCCGGTCACCCCGGTCGTTGCGGTCGCCCCGGTCGTTGCGGTCGCCGCGCTCGGCCCGGTCGCCACGCTCGGCCCGGTCGCCGCCACGCTCGGCACGCTCGCCGCCGCGCTCACGGCCCCGGCCCTCGTTGCGCTCACCGCGCTCGGCACGGTCGGTCCGCTCGCCGGTCTCGGCGGGCGCCTCCTCGGCGCGCGGCGTCTCGGCCGGCC
>NZ_JAGPXV010000848.1:0-2025 GCF_018070405.1 Micromonospora sp. D75 | reverse complement strand
CGTCGCGGTCGGCCGACCGGCCGAGGACCACACGGGTACGCGCGTTGCGCACCGTCAGCTCGGCGACCACCGGGCGGCCCTCCGGGTCGACGAGCCGGCCGGTAACCAGGACGCCTCGCCGCACGGCGAGGTCGTAGACGGTGGTGGCGCCGACCCGGACCGTGACCGGTACGGCCTTGCCCCGCAGGGCGAACCCGCCGGACCACTGGGTGGCGTTGTCGGCGGTGGTGAACAGCAGCGGCCACCCGTACGGGCCGAGCCAGTCGATCCGGTAGCGGCCCTGCGCGTCCAGTTCCACTCCCCAATCCGGGAAGTCGCCCGGCTCGGGCGCGAGCGTCACGGTGCCGGAGGTCGCCGGCCTGCCGGTGGCCGTGCTGGTCACGGTGCCGGTGACGACGCCGGCGCGGTCGAGCCGGATCGGGGGCACGGTGACCGTCTGCCCGGCCCGGAGGGTGACCACCCGGGCCTGCTTCGCGTCACCGGTGCCGCCGGTCGCGCCGACCCACTGCGCGCCGTACGCCGATCCGCCGGCGGGGCGGGCGAACAGGTTCCAGGAGCCGGCCGCGACCAGGCCGACGCGGACGTTCCCGGAGGCGTCGGAGCAGTACCGTCCCGGGTTGGCGGGCAGCTCGCCGGTACCGGCGGGCGCCGGCGTCACGCAGGCCCCGGCGACTGGTGCGCCGGTCGCCGCGTCGACCACCCGGGAGACCACGTTCGCGGCCGGGGTCAGGACGACCACGGCGGTGCCGCTGCCGTCGGGCAGGACGTTCACCGTGGCGTAGCGGGGCAGGTGGGTGTCGTCCCGGGTGTAGACCCACACCTCCTGCGGGCCGGGGATCAGCGGCGGGACGGTCACCCGGGTGTCGCCGCACGGATTGCGCCGGGGGTCGAGGAACACGCACACCCCGTCGACCGCGGCGCCGGTGACCGCGTCGCGCGCCCGCAGGGTCGACCCGCTGGGCGTGACCAGGCGCTCGGAGACCTCCGTCGTGTCCCCCGCGGACACCCGGACCGTTCCGGCCTGCGCCCAGCTGGTGCGGCCCGGCACCCACTGCCGGAGCACCTCGTCGTCCTGGCCGTCGCTGTACACCGGGGTGACGGCGATCTTGTAGTCGCCGGCCGGCACCTCCACGCTGAGCTGCCCGGACTCGTCCAGCGGCAGCAGGTCCTTGTCGTAGCTGCTGTCGGCTGCGGTCACGGCGACGTTGCCGCCGGCCGGGCTGCCGTCGGGGCTGGTGACGGTCAGGTGGAGCACGCCCGCCGGATCCGCCGCCGCACCGGCGGCGGTGGGTGCGGCGGTGACGGCCAGGGCCGCCACGGCGAGTGCGCCGAGCACTTTTCGGACGATGGACACGGTGGACCCCTCTCGGTTTCAATGCGCTCAAGAGGCGTCCGCGTCACCACAACCAGGACACGCCCCCGTGCGTCGGATGCCGGCGCAGCATATGGCGGACGATCGATCGCGCACTGTCCGCGACCGGTCATCCGGCGGACTGCTGCGGGAACGGTCATAACCCCGTCTTTCTCCCGTACCGGGCCGCCGTCGGCCCGGAACCGCGACCGCCAGATCGGATCTGGCGGACCGTCTGGCGCCGAAGAGGTGAGGCCGGCACAACACCACAGCTCCCCGGCCTCGTTGAAACAGGCGATCGGTCCGGCGGCACGCCGTACGCCTGTCGAGACACCGACGAGAGAGGTAGCAATCCATGAGTAACCGGAACACCGGCCTGGCCGTCGAGGCCGAGGGCCTGGTCCGGTCCTTCGGTACGACGCGGGCGCTCGACGGGCTGGACCTGCGGGTCCCCGCCGGCACCGTGTACGGGGTGCTGGGCCCCAACGGCGCCGGCAAGACCACAGCCGTACGGGTGCTGGCGACGCTGCTGCGCCCGGACGGCGGCACCGCCCGGGTCTTCGGCCACGACGTCGTGCGCGACGCCGACGCGGTCCGCTCCCGGGTGAGCCTGACCGGCCAGTACGCCTCGCTGGACGAGGACCTGACCGGTGCGGAGAACCTGATCCTGCTGG
>NZ_JAGPXV010000847.1:0-2025 GCF_018070405.1 Micromonospora sp. D75 | reverse complement strand
GTGGGGGCGCGCGGGCAGGACGCCGTGACCGAGCTGGAACGGGTCCGCCGGGCCCAGCGCGACGGCGGCATCGCCGAACCGGGGTGGCTGCCCGTCGCGGCCGAGCTGGCCGAGGCGTACGCGCACCTGTCCGACCCGCAGCGGTCGGCGCGGCGGCTGTGCGACCTGGCCGGGGCCGGCGGTGCCGCCGCCCGCGCCGCCGCCGCGCGCGTCGAGGGCCTGCTCGCCGGCGAACCGGACCTGGACGAGGTCTTCGCGGCGGCGCTGGCCCGGTGCGATCCCGCCGTCGTCCCGCTGGAACGGGCCCGGACGCTGCTCAGCTACGGGCAGCGGCTGCGCCGGGCCCGGCGCCGCCGGGACGCGCGGGTCCAGTTGCACGCCGCGCTGCGGTTGTTCGAGGCGCTCGGCGCGCAGGGCTGGGCGCGGCGGTGCCGCACCGAGATCGACGCCACCGGCCGGCGGCCGCCCGAGCCCGGCGACCGGACCGTCGACCGGCTGACCGGCCAGGAACGCCTGATCGCCCTGCACGTGGCGGAGGGCCTGACGAACCGGGAGATCGCGGCCCGGGTCTTCCTGTCGCCGAAGACCGTCGAGTACCACCTCGGCAACGTCTACCGGAAGCTTCGGCTGCGCTCCCGGCCGGAGCTGATCCGCCACCTGTCCGGCCCGCCGGCCGCGGGCTGACGACCCGGCCGGGCGGCCGCCAGTGCCGCGGCCAGGCACGCCACGGCGGCGAGTACCAGCGGCGGCCGGCCGCCGACCGCGACCGCCGCCGACCCGAGCGGGATGGCCAGCGTGATCGGGCCGAACATCACCGTGTTCGCCGTCCCGGCGACCCGCCCGAGCATCTCCCGCGGCGTGTACGTCTGCACGGCGGTGACCGCCGCGACGAGCGTCCACGGCAGACCGACGCCGATCACCACCGAGGCGGCGACCGTGCCCGGCCACCACGGCAGGCAGCGTCCCAGACAGCCGGCCGCGAACAGGACCGCGCCGGCGACCCCCACCGTGATCTCGCCGTGGCGGCGGACGAGCCGGCCGACGACCAGCCCGGCGAGCAGCGATCCGCCACCCTGCGCGCCGGCCAGCACGCCGAGAAAGGTGGACGGCAGCCCGAGGCCGGTCACCACCACGTCGTACAGCGCCGCGGTGGTGAAGCCGGACATCGCGATGGACGCCGCCGCGAGCGCCACCGGCACGCGTACCGCCCGCCGGGCCAGGAGCGCGGTCAGCCCGGCCCGCAGCCCCACCGCGGGTGCGGTCGGGGGAGCGGACGCCGCCCGGGCCAGGCGTAACGCGCCGTACAGGGCGGCCACGAGCACCGGTACGACGGCGGCGAGCACCGCGACGACGTGCCCGCCCCGCCACGCGTACAGGCCCGCCCCGGCCAGCGGCGCGACCAGCTTCACGCCCTCCTGCGCGCTCGACCGCCAGCCGTTGACGTCGGCCAGCCGGGCCGGGGGGAGCGCGGCGGGCAGCAGCGCGGTCTCGCCGGCGTCGACGAGCACGTATCCGATCCCGTAGGCGAGCGAGACGGCGTAGATCAGCCACGCCTGGCCGGGCCCGCGCACCGCCAGCAGGCTCAGCAGCGCGGCGGCGAGAGCGAGGTTGACGCCGACCACCAGGGGACGCCGGGGGACCCGGTCGAGCAGGCCGCCGAGCCAGGGGCCGGCCAGCGTCGGGGCGTAGACGCAGAGACCGGCCAGCGCCGCGAGCCCGGTTGAGCCGGTCAGGTCCAGGATCCAGATGCCGGAGACCAGGGCCATGGCGCTGCCGCCCAGCCCGGACAGCAGCGAGACGGCCACGAACAGGACGGCGTTGCGGCGCATGGGTCCCCCGAGAGTTGAGCCTGGAGGACTCATCCTCGGGACGTGAGCCGGGGCGTGGCAACACTTCGGGGCTACGTCAATGTCTTGTTGACAGTGTCGCCGTGATGCGCCCGGCGGCGTCGCGTACCGGAGGCGGCAGCCGGAGTCCGGCCCCGGCGAGATCGTCGGCGAGGTGCGCGGCCAGCGCGTACAGCGG
>NZ_JAGPXV010000846.1:0-2027 GCF_018070405.1 Micromonospora sp. D75 | reverse complement strand
TCGAGGGCCTGCTGCAACGCGGCCATGGCGACGGCCGGGTCCATGGCGGGCAGGCCCCGGCGGCGCAGGTTCCGCTCGGCGTCGGCGGCGTGCATGCCGCCGTCGGACCATGGGCCCCAGGCGATGGCGGTGCCGGCCCGGCCGTCGGCGCGCCGCCGCCGCACCAGCGCGTCCAGGTAGGCGTTGCCGGCCGCGTACCCGGCCTGCCCGCCACTGCCCCAGGTGGCGGCGATGGACGAGTAGACGACGAAGGCGTCCAGCGCCCGGTCGGCGATGTCGCAGGCGGCGACGGTGACCCGGGCCCCGAGGCCGGCCAGCTCGGCCTCCAGCTCGGCGGCGCCGGGGGCGTCGGGTCCGCGCCGGCTGACCAGCACGACGTGCTCGGCTCCGGCGGCGGCGAGCCAGCGGGCGGCGCGCGCCCCGAGCCCGCCGGTGCCGCCGGTGACCAGGGCGGTGCCGGTGGGCGTGAACCGGCGCGCCGGCGGACGGTCGCCGAGGGCGGCGCGGACGAGGCGGCGGGCGAAGACGCCGGGGCCGCGTACGGCGAGCTGGTCCTCGCCGGTCGAGCCGGTGAGGATCGCGGCGAGCCGGAAGGCGGCCCGGTCGTCGGGGTCGGACGGCAGGTCGACCAGGCCGCCCCAGCGGTGCGGCGCCTCGACGCCGACGACCCGGCCGAGGCCCCAGATCGCGGCCTGCGCCGGGTCGGCGAGCCGGTCGTACGAGGCGGCGGCGACCGCGCCCCGGGTGACCAGCCACAGCGGCGCTGCCACGCCGGCGTCGCCGAGCGCCTGCACGAGGGCGAGGGTGGCGGTCAGGCCGGGCAGGACGGTGCCGTCGGCGGTGCGTGGTTCCCCGGCGAGCAGGGACACGACGCCGGCGGGCTCGGTGCCGGCGAGGGCCGCCGCGAGGCCGGCCCGGTCGGCGTCCGGCTCCACCGTCAGCGGCAGCACGTCGGCGCCGGCGCCGGTCAGCGCGGCCCGGACGGCCCGCGCCGCCGGGTCGTCGGCGTCGTCGGCGGGCAGCGCCAGCAGCCAGGTGCCGGCCAGCCGGGCGGGGGCGGGCTCGGGGGCCACCTGCCATTCCTCCCGGTACCGCCAGCCGTCGAGGACCGAGTGTTCCTGCCGCTGCCGCCGCCAGTCGGCGAGGACGGGCAGCAGGGTACGCAGCGACTCGGCGGCGGCGGTGTCGGTGACGGCGAGGGTGTCGCGCAGCGCGTCGAGGTCGGCGCGTTCGACGGCTGCCCAGAACCGGCGGTCGAGCGCGCCGGCCCCGCCCGTCGTGGTGTCGTCGGCGGGCGCCTCGGCCGGCACCCAGTAGTGCTGCCGCTCGAACGGGTAGGTGGGCAGGTCGACGAGCCGGCCGGGCCGGCCGGCGAGGACGTCCGCCCAGTGCGGCGGCGTGCCGGCGACGTGCAGTTGGGAGAGGGCGGCGAGCAGGGCACGGCGGTCCGGGCGGTCCCGGCGCAGCACCGGCACCACCACGGCGGAGGCGGCGTCGGTCTCGATCCCGGCGAGGGTCTCCTGGACGCTGGCGGTGAGCACGGCGTCCGGCCCGACCTCCACGAAGGTGCCGACGCCGTGGGCGCGCAGGGCGCGTACGCCGTCGGCGAAGCGGACCGCCTCCCGGACGTGGCGCACCCAGTAGCCGGGGTCGGTGAGCTGCGCCGGGTCGGCCAGCTCGCCGGTCACGTTGGACACCACCGGCAGGGTGGGGGCGCGCAGGTCGAGGCGGGCGGCGACGGCAGCGAACTCGGCGAGCATCGGCTCCATCAGCGGGCTGTGGAAGGCGTGGCTGACCCGCAGCCGCCGCACCTTCACCTCCCGGCCGGTCCAGAGTTCCGCCAGCTCGTCGATGGCCGCCGCGTCGCCGGAGACGACGACGGCGTCGGGGCCGTTGACGGCGGCGACGGCGACCCGGCCGGTCAGCGCGGCGATCGACTCGGCGACCCGGGCCTCGTCGGCGGCCACGGCGAGCATCGCGCCGCCGGTGGGCAGGTCCTGCATGAGCCGCCCCCGGGCGGCGACGAG
>NZ_JAGPXV010000845.1:0-2035 GCF_018070405.1 Micromonospora sp. D75 | reverse complement strand
GTGCAGTCCTTCTCGGACGACCCGCTGACCGAGTGCCCGGCGTGTGAGGGGCGGCTGCGAAAGCTCTTCAACTCGGTGGGCATCGTGTTCAAGGGCTCCGGCTTCTACCGCACGGACTCCCGTACGTCCGGGTCCGACAACGGGAGCAGCGCCGCGAACAAGCCGGCCAAGTCCGAGTCGTCCTCGTCGTCCGGTTCGACGTCGTCTGGTTCGTCCTCGTCCGGTTCGTCGTCGTCCTCTTCTTCGGGGTCGTCGTCCGGTTCGGGTTCCGGCTCTGGTTCGGGTTCGGGGTCGACGGCGAGCAAGGCGCCGGCGGCGTCCAGTTCCTCCTGACCAACGCTTTCGCGCTCGTGGCCGTCCCGTTTCCGGGGCGGCCACGTTGCGTATGGCCGCCCCGCACGATGGAGCGCCCGCTCCCGACCACTCGCGCGCTGCTCACCACCTCGGCGAGGTTGCTGCATCAGCTCGCCCGGATAGCGCCACTTCCCCGAACTGGCGGCCCCGGCCACTCCGGATGTGACCACCTCCCCGAAGTGGTGGCGCCGGACCCCGCCCGGGCAGCGGTTGTGCACAGGACGGCGGGTTATCCACAGGGGCAAGCGGTGGGGCCGCGGGCGACGATGGCTCGGCCCTAGCCTGCGGGTCGGAAGGTTGGCCGACGGTGGGAGGCAGCGGTGGCGGGTGGCGAGGCGACGTTGCGTCCGGTCCGCTGGCGCGGATTGCCGCGACGCCGGACGCTACTGCGGGTGGCACTCGTCGCGGTGCTGCTGGGACTGGCCGCGGCGGTGCTCCAGACACCTCCGTCCTGCCAACCCGGGGCTCCCCCGGCCGCCTCGACAACGCCGGCCGGTCCGCCGCCCGACGGGCCACGCGCGTTGCCGGCCGGCGCGGTCGGTGTGCCGATCCGGCTGGCCGAGCCGGCCGCCCTCGCGGTGCTGCGTCCAGGTGCCCGGGTCGACCTGATGGTGGTGCCCGCCGGCGGGTCGGCTGACCCTACGCTGCTGGCGCCGCGTGCGCTGGTGCTCGACGTGGTCGGCGCCGCCGGGGCGGTCGACGGGTCCTCCGCGCTCTACCTGGCGCTGCCGCCCGACCAGGCGCGCCGGGCGGTCGGGTTGCCGGAGGGCAGCCGCTTCGCCGTGGTCGTACGCGGGTGACGCGGAGCCGCGGTCAGTCCCAGTGCGGCGGGCGCTCGGCGAGCAGCCAGTCGTCGTTGCCGCCGGGGCGCTCGCCCCAGCCGCGGTCGGTGTCGTCGGTGGTCTGTTCGGGCAGCACCACGAAGTCTTCGCTGAGGTCGACCACGCGGTCGTCGTCGCCGCGCGGTGCCCGGATGCCGGGGTCGGTCACGAGCAGCAACGATACCGCCGGAACGGCGGCCACCTCGACCCCGCGACGTCCGGCGCCGCCAGGGCTGCGATCGGGAACAGCCCGGCGCGGACTGCACCGTGATCCCGAACAGCCCGGCACGGACCGGGGGCAACCCTGAACGGCCACTCGATCTCGTCGGGCCCGGCAGCGGGTCGGAGCCCCGCCGCGCAAGAGGTACGCGCCGAGGTGTCGGTGTCGGGCGGCCGACCGGCCGGGGCGTTGGTAGCGTCGGACGGCGTGACGACGCCGAGCGGTGGCAGCCCCGACGACGAGACCTGGCGACGCCCGGAGCAACAGGCCACGGGCGAGGAGAACGACGCCGGGGCGTCCCGCCCGGGCGGGTCGGGCTCCGGCCAGGCCGCCCCAGGGCCTGTGGGCGACCCAGGGCCTGTGGGCGGCCCAGGGCCTGTGGGCGACCCCGCCGATTCCGGACCCGTGGGCCGCCCGGCCGACCACGGACCCGTGAGCCACCCCGCCGACCACGCCGGGTGGGACGCGCCCGGACCCGGCGAAGCCGGGAGCCAGCCGACCGGGGTCGGCGCCGCCGGAACGGGAGTCACCGCCGCCGACACCTCCGGGGCGTCCGGGCCGAACAGCCCGTGGTCGCGCGAGGCGGCCACCGAGAGCCCGTGGGCCAAGCCGGAGTCGGCCGGCGGCTGGACGGTGACCG
>NZ_JAGPXV010000844.1:0-2037 GCF_018070405.1 Micromonospora sp. D75 | reverse complement strand
CTCGCCCGCCCGTCCGGTGGGGAGTTGGTTGATGAACTTGATCCGGACCGGGCGGCCCCGCCGCGCGACGATCATCGGGCCGAGGTGCCAGGGGCGGTCCGGCGGGCTGACCGTGTTGTGGCCGGCGGCGTCGGTGCCCAGGTTGAGCTGCCGGTAGCCGCGCAGCCGGGTGGCCGGCAGGTCGCGGTGCAGGCGCTGCGCGTACTCCTGGAGGCCGATCTCGTAGTAGTCGCAGCCCGGCCAGGTGATGGTGTCCGGGACCGCTACCGGCAGGCGGGCGCCGAGCCCGTCGGTGGCGGGCTGCCCTGGTAGCGGCAGCGGGTCGACGAACTTGCGGATGCCGGTGCCGGGCGCCGGGCGGCCGTCGGCGTCGAGCGTGGGCAGCGGGCTGGCGGCGGTGTTCGGCACCGGGCCGAACAGGCGCGGGACGGCGGCCGGGTCCAGGCTCGCCGGGGTGGTCCCCGGCTCGTCGTCGCCGGCGCGCGCGGCGGGAACGCCCCGCGCCGCGGAACCGGTGAACGCGGTCTCCTCGGCGACTCCGGCCCGGTCCGGCCGTCCCGGCCGGAGTCTGCGGAACAGCACCATGGCTCTCCCCGGGGTCGGGGCGCGCCGGCCGACACCCCGGCGTGGCGGGCGTACGCGCTGCTGACGATCGGTGAGCGGTCAATCGCAGCATGCGACGCCACGGGGGTGGGACGGAAGTACCCAATCGTCCCTATCTCGGCGATCTTTGGCGTTTCGTGGAAGTTCCACGTCAGGAACGGTCGGGCTGGCAGACCGGGCACCAGTAGGTGACCCGCTCACCCAGCTCCTCCTTGCGGATGGCCGTCCCGCAGCGCCGGCACGGCTGGGCCCGGCGGCCGTAGACGTAGCTGGTGCCACCCCGGCGCAGCACCCCGGTCGTGCTCTGCGTCCAGCGGCCCCGGTTCGCCGCGAGCAGCCGCTGCGCCAGCGCGACGGTGCCCGGCAGGTCCGGCACCGCGCCCACCGGCGTCCACGGGGACACCCCGCGCAGGAACAGCACCTCGCACTTGTAGAGGTTGCCCACCCCGGCGAGGTTGCGCTGGTCCAGCAGCGCCTCACCGATGGTGCGCTCCGGCTCGGCCGCCAGACGGCGTACCGCCTCGTCCGCGTCCCAGTCCGGGCCGAGCAGGTCCGGGCCGAGGTGACCGACGAGCGACAGCTCCTCGGCCGTCGGCACCAGTGCCAGCTCGTGCAGGTGGTAGCCGACGGCGACCGCGCCGGGGGAGCGGAGCACCACGCGGATCAGGTGCGCCGGCCGCGCCGTCCAGCGCTCACCCGGGGTGTACGCGCGCCATGCGCCGTCCATCCGCAGGTGCGAGTGCAGCGTCCACTGCGCTGCGGTGGGCGCGGTGAGGCGCAGCAGCAGGTGTTTGCCCCGGCTGGCCGACTCGCGCACGGTCCAGCCGGTCAGGTCGGTGGCGGCGAGCTGCGGCACGCGGAAGTCGGACCCGGTGAGCCGGGCCCCGGCCAGCGCGCGATCCAGGACGCGCGCCGTGTTCCAGACGGTGTCGCCTTCGGGCACCCCGCCATTGTTCCCTACCGAACAGAATTCGCATGTGTCGCCATTTGTACTGAGGTTCCACTTGATCAGCGGAAACGCAACGATCAGGGGGTTCTGAGGAGAATGCTGATGGCTCATTCCGGACGTCGTATCGTCGTCGCCCTGACTGCCCTGCTCACCGTGGCCGCCGGACTGCCCGGCACGCCCGCGTCGGCCGCGCACCCGTCCACCGCCGTGCCGGCTCGCGCCGGCGCGCCCGACCCCGAACGCTGGTCCGTCGACCTCGCCGTCGCCGGTGGCGACGACGTCAACGTCGCCTGGCGTTCCGGCCGCCTCCGGCTGGCCGATCCCCGCCCCTCCGCCCGCACCCGCCCGGCCGCCGTGGGCGGTCCGGTCGCCGAGGGCATCCTGCTCTCCGCGCCGCGCGTCCTGGACCGGCCCGCCACCCGGGTACGCGCCCGGCTCACCGCCCGCACCGGCGACGGGGGTACGGCGGCGGCCCAGGTGCGCGG
>NZ_JAGPXV010000843.1:0-2046 GCF_018070405.1 Micromonospora sp. D75 | reverse complement strand
CGGCGTCGACGCCTTCGCGCGCGCCCCGGCGCAGGAGTTCGTGGTCGACGCGGTGCTCGAACTGGACCTGGGCCCGGCCGCCCGCTCCGACGAGGTGACCGACACCGTGCACTACGGGGAACTCGCCGAACGGCTGGTCGCGGTGATCACCGGCGAACCGGTGAACCTCATCGAGACACTCGCCGACCGGCTGCTCGCGGTCTGCCTGGCCGAGCCGCTGGTCGCCGCGGCGACGGTGACCGTGCACAAGCCGGAGGCACCGATCCCGCACGCGTTCCGGGACGTCGCCGTCACGATGAGGCGTACCCGGTGACCCGGGCCGTGCTGTCGATCGGCAGCAACCTGGGCGACCGCCTCGGCCACCTGCGCGGCGCGGGGGCCGCGCTCGGCGACCGGGTCCTGCTGGTCTCCGGTGTCTACGAGACTCCACCGTGGGGGGACGCGGACCAGCCCGCGTACCTGAACGCGGTGGTGATGGTCGCGGACCCGGCGGCGACGCCGGAGGACTGGCTGGCCCGCGCCCGGGCCGCGGAGGCGGCGGCCGGGCGGGCCCGCGACCCGGAGCGGCGGTACGGGCCGCGCACGCTCGACGTGGACGTGATCGCGGTCTGGGACGACGCCGGCCAGCCGGTGCTCCGCGACGATCCCGAGCTGACGGTGCCGCATCCCCGGGCCCACCTGCGCGCGTTCGTGCTGCGCCCGTGGATCGACGTCGAGCCGCACGGCCGGCTGCCCGGTCACGGCTGGCTGACCGATCTGCTCAACGCCGAGCCGCTGGCCGGTGACGCCCTGGAACTGAGCCCACGACCCGATCTGACGCTAGAGTCGGACACATGACCCGCAGGAGCGTGGCCCGGCAGTGGCGAGCTGAGGAGGCGCGGTGAGCACCGACCGCTCCCCGCAGGGGCCCGACCGCTTCCGGATGGGGCCGACCCGGGCCTCCACGCTCGTGGTGGCCGGCCTGGCCGCCGCCGCGGTGGCCTGGCTGCTGATCAGCGGCTTCTACTACGACTTCGCGCCCGACCTGCCCTGGCTGCCGGTGATCACGCTGGCCGGCCTGGCCGTGCTGGAGGGCTACGCGGCGGTGAACACCCGCAGCCGGATCGAGCGGCGGCCCGGCCGCGAGCCGGTGAACCCACTGCTGGTCGCCCGGTTCGTGGTGCTGGCCAAGGCGTCCGCGCTGGCCGGTGCCATCTTCGCCGGCTTCTACGCCGGCCTGACCGGCTGGCTCTTCGTGGAACGGACCAATGCCGCCCAGGGCGACCGGCCCGCCGCGCTCGGCGGTCTGATCGCGTCGCTCGCGCTCGTCGCCGCAGGAGGACGACGAGGACCGCGAGCCGGGCGACCGCGAGACGCCGCGCGGGCGTCTCTGATCCGGGGTTCCCCACACCCCGGCCCGGCGGTACCGTCCCTGGCGACCGGAGAGCGACGGCCGCCACGGTCCGCCCGCCCGTGGGCCGGACGCGGCCACCTGGGAGGCGCGGGTCTATGGCGTACGACGACGCGGGTCGGACAGCGCCGCCGGAGACATCGTCCGGCGTGCCCGCCGCCGTACTGGAGCACGTCTTCGACGACCCGGCGCACGGCGAGCCCGGCCGGGACCGCATCGCGGTGCACGTGCTCTGGGAGTTCGTGCTGCTCGCCGCGCTGGTCGCGGTGACCTGGCTGCTCTGGCGGGAGAACGCGGACACGCTGCGCGGCGGCTCCCTGAAGACGCTGCTCGTCGACGTGGCCGCGCTCGGCCTGCTCACCCTGGCCGCCGGCCTGAGCCTGCGGGCCGGCGCGGTGAACCTGGCGGTCGGCCCGGTCGCGCTGGCCGCCGCGCTGCACTTCGCCGAGCAGGGCGACCGCGGCATGCGGGAGGCGCTGCTGCCGGCGCTCGCGGTGGCGGCGGCGGCCGGGCTGGCGCTCGCGCTGGCCGTGGTGGTGCTGCACGTGCCCGGCTGGGCGGCGAGCCTGGCCGGGGCGGCCGGCGTGATCGTCTATCTGGAGCGCCGGAGCGTGCCGGTCGCGGTGCAGAGTGACTACGACCCGCGCCGGAGCGCC
>NZ_JAGPXV010000842.1:0-2046 GCF_018070405.1 Micromonospora sp. D75 | reverse complement strand
CCGGGGTGCCGGATCTGCGCGGGACAGGGCTGGCGGACTGGATCCGCGAGCGGCTCGCCGGGCACGACGTGTCGGCGGCCGCCGGCCTGCTCGACGGGCTCGACCACCGGCTCCAGCAGGTCCGTGACTGCGGCCTGCCCGACACGCTCGTGCACGGTGACCTGCACCCCGGCAACGTGCGCGGCGACGGTCGGCGGCGGACGGTGATCGACTGGGCGGACTCGTTCGTCGGCCACCCCGCCTTCGACATCCTGCGCCTGACCGAGGACGTCGACGCGGACGCCGCCGCCCGGCTGATCGGCGCGTGGGCGCGGCGCTGGCGCACCGACGTGCCGGGCAGCGACCCGCACCGGGCCGTCGACCTGCTCCGGCGGGTCGCGCCGCTGCGGCTGGCCGCCGTGTACGCGATGTTCCTCGCCGCCATCGAGCCGAGCG
The DNA here is from genome assembly GCF_018070405.1 of Micromonospora sp. D75. NCBI lineage: Bacteria > Bacillati > Actinomycetota > Actinomycetes > Micromonosporales > Micromonosporaceae > Micromonospora > Micromonospora sp. D75. The sequence goes on along the minus strand of NZ_JAGPXV010000842.1, from coordinate 1,611 downwards.
AGCATCCGTACCACGTACACGACGTGCCGACCGCGCTGGCGCGAGCGGCAGCTACTCCCTAGACCCGGCGGACCGGGATCCACAGCTCCGCGTCGGCGGTGCCGCCGTCCTCGGCGACCCGCACACGCGAGATCTCCGGCCCCGGGCGGGCCTCGTACGGGTTGGACGGGAACCAGGACGTGAACACGGCCCGCCACAGGTGCTGCACCGCCACCGGGAACGCCCCGGAACTGGAGAACACCGCCCAGTCACCGGCCTCGACCGGCAGGCTGTCCAGGCCGTCCGGCACCTCCGCGCCGGTCACCGCCGCGTACCAGTAGTCCAGCTCGGCACCCTCGTCGCGGGAACCGGCCAGCTCGGCGCTGACGTTGACGATCCCGCGCGGCTCCTGGTCGGACAGCGCCTCGATGCGGCGTACGGTGGCCGGGTCGATGCCCCTGACGAACGCCACGATGTGCGGGTTCATCCCCTCGTGCACGAGCGGCACCCGCGCTTTCAGCCCGGCGAGCCGGAAGGCGTCCTTGGTCACGATCCGGTAGTCCATGCTGGTGTTCCCTTCGACGACGAGCCGGAAGGACAGCCGGGGCTGGGACCGCAGCACCGCCCCGGCCTGCCGGGCCTGCGTCGGCCCGACGCCGTGCACGGCCCGGAACGCGCGGGCGAACGCCTCGTTCGAGCCGTAACCCCAGCGGACCGCCACGTCGAGCAGTGACTCCCGCCCCGCGAGCACGTCCGCGCCGGCCAGCGTCATCCGGCGACGGCGGACGTACTCCGACAGCGGCAGCCCGGCCAACGCCGAGAACAGCCGGCCTAAGTGATGCTCCGAGACGCCCGCGATCCGGGCCAGCGCGGCCACGTCGAGCGGCTGCTCGAGCCGCTGTTCGAGGTAATCCAACGCGGCGTTGAGCCGATCCAGCACCCGATGTTCCTTCCTGGTGACGACCTCGACGCTAGGTTCCCGGCCGTCCACAGACCCGATCACACCGGACCCGGTCCGGTCGCCTCATTCGACACTGGCGGGCGTGTCGCATCATGACGTGGTGATCTTCCGGAAGCGGCACCGCCACAAGAAGAAGAGCCGGGACTGGTGCAACTGCGACGTGCCCACCTGTGACGGGCCGGGCTGCTGCGACCTGGGCCTCTTCTCGATGCTGCTCACCCTCGGTTCGGTGACCGCCGGCGTCGTCCGGCGGCCCGCCGTGGACCGCGCCGGCCGGGCCGCCATCCTCGGTTACCGGCGCTGGCTGTCGCACCGCTGGCCGGCGACCTGCCGCTACACGCCCACGTGCAGCGCGTACGGGCTCGCAGCGGTCGAGCGGTACGGGCTGGCGGTGGGCGGTCGGATGGCCGCCGACCGGGTACGCCGATGCCGTCCCGACGTGCCGCACGGCACCCAAGACCCGTTGCGCTGACCGCGCTCGCCACGTCGGGGAGGTGGCGGTGTCCCGGTGCGCCGGATGCCGCCACTCCGGCGACCTGGTGTCGATCAAGGCGGTGGCGGTCATCCGGCCGACGTGGGGCCGCCGAAGACGACGGGGACGCCGGGGGAGTAGAGCACGCTCACCGGTGGGCCGTCCGGCGCGGGCAGGCCGGCGGCGGTGACCAGTTCGT
>NZ_JAGPXV010000841.1:0-2050 GCF_018070405.1 Micromonospora sp. D75 | reverse complement strand
TCCACGGCGCCGCGCGCGGGACCGGCCGTGGCCGGGCAACGGCGGCGACGCCGTGGACTTCCCCTGCACCCCCCGCAGGTATGTCTTCACTCAACGCTGTCGGCAGACGCTTGTCCCGGCGGCGGGCGAGGTTTCAGCCGTCCGGGCGAGGCGAAGGGGCGATTCGGCCGGGTCGACGGAGCCGATCGCCGCTGTCGGTGACCGTACGGCGACCGGCCGCCGTACGGCGGGCGCTGATCCGCGTAGGGTGGGGCGCATGGGCATGCTCTGCGCGGTCAGTTTCAACCGGTACGGGCGCCTCTACTACCTCGACCCGGGCGAGCTGCGCCCGCAGGTGGGCGACCGGGTGCTGGTGCCCACCGACGAGGGGCCCGAGGTGGCCGAGTGCGTCTGGGCCGCCCAGTGGGTCAGCGAGGACACCGACAGCTTCCCGAAACTCGCCGGGCTCGCCGAGGACGACGATCTGCGCCGCGACGAGATGCTGCGCCGGCGCAAGGCCGAGGCGAAGGTGGCCGCCAAGCGGCTGATCCGCGAGCACGGCCTGCCGATGAAGGTGGTGGCCGTCGACCACGTCCTGGCCACGCCGGAGAACGGCAGCGACCGCACCACCATCTACTTCACCGCGCCGCACCGGGTCGACTTCCGTTCCCTGGTCCGGGACCTGGGCGCCACCCTGCACTGCCGGGTCGAGCTGCGGCAGCTGTCCGCCCGCGACTCGGCACGGGTGCAGGGCGGCATCGGCTCCTGCGGGCGTGACCTGTGCTGCGCCACGTTCCTGACCGACTTCGAGCCGGTGACCATCCGGATGGCGAAGGACCAGGACCTGCCGCTCAACCCGCTGCGCATCTCCGGCGCGTGCGGGCGGCTGATGTGCTGCCTGAAGTACGAGCACCCGCTGTACCAGAAGTTCCAGGAGACGGCCCCCGCGGTCGGCAGCCGGGTGTCCACGCCGCAGGGTGAGGGCAAGGTGGTCGGCCACAGCGTCCCGCGCGACGCGGTGACGGTCCGCCTGGACGCCGACGGCTCCCGCTCGATGTGCTCGCGGGCGTCGGTCTGCGGCCCCAGACAGGCCCACGACCAGCACTACCCCCAGCCCTGACCGCTGCCCGCCCCTTCGGCGGCGATCAGGGGTCAGCGGATGACGATGGGGGGTTCGGCCAGGCGGGGGGTCAGCGGGGTCTTCGGGGTCAGCCAGGAGGCGGTGGGGGACTGGTCGGGGTTGAGCTGCCAGTCGTGGGACACCTTGTCCACGGCGATCGGGTAGATCGTCAACGTGCCGTCCGGGTCGATCCGGAACCGCAGGAACGCCTTCGAGTCCTCGATGCCCTGGGCGGCGAACAACTCGTTCAGGTTGACCCCGAACGCGCCGGCCACCAGCAGGTACAGCGCGACGAGCTGGCTGGCGACCAGACCGCTCACCGGCCCGTAGAGCACCGCTGCGGCGACCGCCGGCAGCGGCCACGGCCAGTCGTAGAACGGCAGCTGCAACCAGACCCACGTGCCGCCGGCGGCGAGAGCTATCTGGGCCAGTCCGTGCGCCACCCCGAGGATCCAGTGGCGGGCGTGCCGCTTCCCGCCCGCCGTCGGCGGCTTGGCGAAGAACACCGCGCCCATCATCGCCACCACCAGCATGATCGCCAGCGGCACGCTGAACAGGCGCTGCTCGGTGGTGCCCACCCGCTGCACCGCCACGCCGGCCATGGCCAGCATCAGCAGCGTGTGCAGGGTGCCGAGCAGCGTGGTGAAGCCCGGATTGCGGAACGGCAGCCGGGCGAAGATGCCCCAGCCGTACCGGCGGGAGCGCGCCTTGTCCGGGTAGCGCGCGGCCAGGTCGTACTCCCGGGTGTTGCTGGCCCGCCGGGTCAGCGTGTCACGCGGCGGCACCTCCAGCTTCTCCGGCAGCCGGTGCGTGGGGTAGAGGTAGGCGCCGCCACCGCCGCACGTGACGAGCTGCCGGTCCGTCCCGGCGTAACGGGCGTAGTGGTGCAGGTCGCCGGAGACCAGCACCCGCACCTGCGCGCCGGTCGGCGCGACGAGGGTACGGATGAAG
>NZ_JAGPXV010000840.1:0-2067 GCF_018070405.1 Micromonospora sp. D75 | reverse complement strand
AACCAGGACGCCCCACGGGTGTCGCTTTTCGGCCCCGTGGGGCGTCCTGGTTCTAGCAGGTGTGACGAACCACGGGGGTCGGTTGATGGACGGGAAGCTGCGCCGGCAGGTGCTCGACACGGAGGATCTGCCACCACGCGAGCGCTTCGGCATGTGGCTGGACATGATGGCCAGCACCCCGACGCCGCTGCGGGTGCACACCGCGCACGCCGACGACTTCGTCGCGCGGGCCGAGTTCGTCGAGCTGGGCCGGATGCGGCTCATCCGCTACCGCTACCCGTCGGTGGACTGCGTCCGCACCTCGAAGCTGATCCAGCGCTCCGACCCGGACTACTACCTGCTCGCGCTCACGCTCACCGGGACCAGCCAGGCCGACCAGGCGGGGCAGCGGGCCTGCTGCCGCCCCGGCGACCTCACCTTCTACGACTGCTCCCGCCCGCACGAGGTCAGCCACCACGCCGACCCGGCCGGGCCCGCGTACGCCCGCTCGATCGTGGCCCTGATGCCGTACGACGCGCTGCCGCTGCCGCGCCGCAGTCTCGCTCCCCTGTTCGCCGGGCGGATGTCCGGCTCCGAGGGCGTCGGCGGCCTGCTCGCCGACTTCCTCGTCCGGATCACCGCGCACCCCGAGCAGTACCACGCCGCCGACGCCGAGCGGCTGGGCGGGATCGGCCTGGACCTGGTCGCCACGCTGCTCGGCCGCAACCTGGTCTCCGAGGAGGCGGTCCCCACCGAGATCCGGCGGCGCGCCCTGCTCGCCCAGGTGCGCTCGTACGTGGAGCAGCACCTCGGGGACGCCTCGCTGGACCCGGGCCGGATCGCCGACGCGCACCACATCTCGGTGCGCTCGCTGCACCGGCTCTTCGAGGACGAGGAGACCACCGTCGCGGCGTACATCAGGGACGAGCGGCTGGCCCGGTGCCGGCGCGACCTCGCCGACCCGGCGCTGAGCGACCGCTCGATCCAGCTCATCGCCGCCCGCTGGGGCTTCCGGGACAAGGCACACTTCAGCCGCGCCTTCCGGGCCGCGCACGCGGAGACACCGCAGGCATTCCGGGCCCGTCATCTGGAACCGGCACGGATCGTCAACACCACGGCATCCGCAGTCAACTCGGCGCGGACATACTGAACGCAGGGCTGAGACCGCTCCCAGCGGCGGCCCACTGGTATCGGGGGGCCGTGGCGTGGCGTCCGCGGCGGCCCGGCCGCGGGCGGCCGCCCCGGTGGCGGTCTCCCCGCATCCGCGCCGGACGAGGTTTCCGGCCCCGTCGCGCTTCCCCCCAGGACCGACGGGGCCGGTCAGCCGGCCTCCTCCTCCAGCAGCGCCAGCACCGACTTCTCCACCGCCTCGCGCGGCATCTCCGGCTGCACCGGCGCCAGCACCCCGTCGTGGTAGAGGTCGACCACCCGCGGGTCCACGTAGGAGGCCCGCGCCACCGTCGGGGTGTTGCCGAGCAACTCGGCCACCGACCGCATCACCCCGGCCACCGCGCGCCTGCGGGCGGTGGCGGAGCGCTGCGGGCCCACGTTCGCCAGCTCGGCCGCCGCCAGCACGGTGGCGTGCCAGGTACGGAAGTCCTTCGCGGTCATCTCCCCGCCGCTGGCGTCGCGCAGGTAGTCGTTCACCTCGTCGCTGCGCACGTCGCGCCAGGACCGGCCGTCCCAGTAGCCGAACAGCCTCTCCTGGGCCCGCCGCCGCCGGCGCAGGTTGAGCAGCACCCGGCACAGCTCCGCGTCCTCGATCCGGCGGACCTGCTCGATGCCGCCCTTGGCGGGGAACTCGAAGACCACGCACCCGCCCCGGGAGCGGGTGTGCTCGGGGCGCAGCGTGGCCACCCCGAAGGTCGGGTCGTCGCCGGTGGCGTACTGGTCGCTGCCGACCCGGAAGGCGCCCATGTCGAGCAGCCGGGCGACGGTGGCGAGCACCCGCTCCCGGCGCAGGCCGCGCAGCGCCAGGTCCTGCGTGACCCGGTCCCGTAGCGCGGGCAGCCGGCGGGCCACCTCCAGCACGTGGTCGAACTTCGCCTCGTCGCGCTTGCGCCGCCAGCCCGGGTGGTAGAGGTACTG
>NZ_JAGPXV010000084.1:0-13967 GCF_018070405.1 Micromonospora sp. D75 | reverse complement strand
GCGAAAAGGGTGGGATCAGTAGGGGTTGGGGTGGCCGGGGAGGTGGCCTCGGGTCAGGGCTGCGGGGCGGCCGGGAAGGGTCGGGTCCGGGGACAGCGCCGGGGAATCCGTGCCGGCTCTCGTGGCCATGCCGGTGAACAGGTCCTTCAGGGCGGTCACCGAGTCGATCGCCGGGGCCCAGCCGAGTTCGGTCTCGGCACGGTGGCTGGACATCAGCGGCACGTTCAGCGCCAGGTCGACCCAGCCGGTGTCGACCGGTTGCAGCCGCGCCCGCCAGGTCAGCGCCGCCGCCGCGCGCAGCACCGGCGTCGCCACCGGCACCGTCCAGCCGTGGAAGTGCCGGGCCACCAGCTCCGGCGTCAGCACCGGGTCGGCCGCCACGTTGAAGGCGCCGCTCGCATCCCCCAGAACCGCCCGGGCGTACGCGTCGGCCACGTCGTCGGCGTGCACCGCCTGCATCCGCAGTCGCTTGTTCGACGGCACCAGCGGAATGCGGCCGTACCGGAGAAGGCGCACCGGCGCCAGCGGGCCGAGGAAGTAGCGGCTGATCTCCGTACCGGCCTCCCGCTGGAAGATCAGCCCCGGGCGCAGTCGTACCACCCGGAGCTTCGGGTGCTCCCGCTGCACGCCGTCGAGCAGCGCCTCCACCTCCGCCTTGTCCCGGCTGTACGACGACGTCTCCACCCCGGTCGCCGGCCAGTTCTCGCTGACCGGATGGTTCTTCGGGCCGGGCGCGTAGGTGCCGACCGATGAGGCGTACACCAGGGCCGGAACGCCGACCCGGACGGCGGCCTCGATCACCGCGCGGCTGCCGCCGACGTTGGTCCGGTAGAGCGTGCGGCGGTCGTGGCTGGGCTGGATCTGCCAGGCCAGATGCACCACCGCCCGCACCCCGGCGAAGATCCGCACGAGCTGGTCGGCCGCGCCGGGCGCGCCGATGTCGCAGGAATGCCACTCCACGTCGGCGTACGGCTCACCGGCGTCCGGTCCGGGCAGCCGGCGCGCGACGCCCACCAGTTCCGCTCCCGTCTCCCGCCGCAGCCGGCGCAGCACGGCCGTCCCCACGTTGCCGGTCGCTCCCACGATCACGATGCGCATGTCCGGTGCGGTACCCGCTGAACCGGGCAGCAACCGCTCACGGACGAGGGTTCATGCGCACCCAGCCCTTCTCCCGATCGCGGCGACCCGACGTGGCGGCCAGGCAGCGCGGACAGACCCAGCCCTCCGGGTCGGCCTCGGTGAATACGTCGGTGCCGGAGTGGTCGAACGGCACGTGCGGGAAGCGGCGCAGGCGGGTACGGCTCAACGGCAGCCCGCACAGCGTCTGGTTCTGACCCGGCAGCCAGGCGTGCACCTCACCGCCAGGCCGGCGTACGCCGTCGGGGCCCGGAACCTCGCGGGAGGCCGCGACGGCGGCGGTGCTGGTCACTCGCATGGTTGCCCCGGTTCCCCAGGCGGGGAGGTTCACGCCTCGCGCCTGGCGCGTCGCCTGGTTCGGGTCTGAAGATCGACAGGCGGTGGAAGCCGCGAGCTTCGGACGGGTGGGTTCCGGTAACCTGAGCGGGCGGGCCGCTAGCTCAATGGCAGAGCTGTGGACTTTTAATCCATAGGTTCAGGGTTCGAGTCCCTGGCGGCCCACTCCGTTCCAGCTCAGCGACCCTTTGCGGGGTCGCTGTTTCTGTGATCCGGGCCCGTACAGCAGTAGCGCCTCACTGGTCCAGCGCGCTGCCCAGCCGCTTGAGGGCGTCGCGGGTGGCCGCCGACGAGACCACCGCGTAGATCTCCATGGTGATGGCGAACTGCGCGTGGCGGAGGACCTGCATCGAACCCCGGACGTCCAGGTCGGCTAGGAGTGAGGGCAGGTTCTGCTGGCGTCCGGACGTTAATCCGCCAAACCTCGGCCGCGTAGCAGCGGTGGTTCGCCGACGCTGAACCTGTCTCACTTGCACCTCTGCGACAAATGGAGCACCAAGAGGGCACGCAGCCCGGTATGTCAGTTGGAAAGTGGTGGGCCAGCAGCGGGATATCAGTCCGTCAGCTCGGAAGTCTCCCTTGCGATCGCAGCCAGGTAACCATCTCTTCACACTGAGTCTTCAAAGACGGGTCTCGAAGAACCAGGTCTGTTGTCGCACGGATGGCTGGACGGAGTCCTCCGAACTCCTCTGCCAACTCAAAGATCCAGTCGTGCAGATCTCGCCCATCGAGGCGCTCAAGACACAACCTTAAACCTTCGCTTCCACCTGGCAGCGGACAGTCCCAATCAGCAAACTCGCCTGAACGCCACCGACTGATGGTGTCCCGCAATATGACTTCGGGTGCGGAATCGCCGACCAGGTAGCCAATCTTTCCTGCAGATGCATGCCCGCCCCTAGGGCGTTGGTCGCCGTCAAGAACTCCGAGAATGCGAACCTGGTCAGCGGGACTACTGGAAACCTCGCCCACAATCCGCTTCACACCTGATTGACCGCTTGCCACGGCTCTCAGGTCAAGGTAGCGGAGTGCGTCACGATCCAGCGCCCACAGGATTGCATGCAAGAACTCGGCTGCGACCTGGTCCTCAACTAGAACCACTGCAGCGGTGCGAGCTCGAACGCCAAGGTGATTAGCCACTTCTGACGGTGCGAGCCCACAGCGGATGGACGGGGAAGGCAACGATGACACTAGTACAACATGCTCGGCGGGAAGCTTTTGAAAGAAGCCCGGGGAGTGGCTAGAAACTACTAGACAGAGGTCGCGCTCGACTGCGATCGAGACGATCGCATCCACCAGCCTGTCTTGAGAGAACGCGGCGAGATGGCTTTCTGGCTCCTCCAGCAGGACAACGGCCCCGGGCGGCAGTTCTTGCAACCGCCATAAAAGGTAAGCTGCAACGAGTTCACCGCGTCCCATCTGCTGCGATGTGTAACGCTTGCCCATTGACGCGACTTCAAAGTACGGCAACGGATTGTCGTCCGCACTGAAGGCCGTAACCTCATAAACGAGGAACTCGGAATACTCTCTGCGAAGAATGTATGCAAGCGCTTGGAGTTGACTGCCGTCAAACGAGGCTGGATCAACCCCCTCAAGCAGGTCGGAAGACCGCGGATCCGATCTGAAATGCCTTAACACTTCTTCGGTCTCCGCTGCAGGATCAATGAAAAAGACGGAGAATGGTAGCACCGAGGTACTGTTTTGCGATGCGACGTCAAGCTCTGCCTCGAAGGGAACGTCAGCGTATGTTCCCGCAATCTTCAGTTGACCTAGCCACGCAGGCGCGCCCGGAATCGTTGACCCTTCCTCGGGCTCCAAGCCGGTCAGGCACCTCCAAATGGCACCAAGTAGGGTCGACTTGCCTGCGCCGTTCCCGCCGGACACGACGCTGATCCCCGGCGAAAATAAGAGCGTCTGGGCTAGACCCTCTGTGGTGACGAAATTTCCGACAGTGAGGCGGGTTGTGTAATTGCGTCTTGTAAGGCTTGCGATTTGATGCTGCCGTTGTATGAACCTCAGAACCATCCCGAGTCACCCCAGCGCGCCGCGACGCTAAACGATGCCAGTTCTCGGTCGGCGTCATCGCCTGATCGATCAACAATGCCCCAGGCGTTTTGGACTGGCGCAAGAAATGGCCGCATGCGAACAAGTTCGGGGTCGGCGCGGTAGAGCATCATCCAAGCGGTCAGATCGCGTAACACTACGGACGAGACATCAGCCACTCGGGCTGTAGCCCGGTCGTGGAAGACAGCGAGGGGAACATTGTAGACACTCCGACCATGCAACCGCATCCCCCGCCAGCTTTCGACCTGTTCGATTGTCCGAGACAGCGCTGGACCCAGTTCGAAGAGCAGGCCCTCCTTCAGGAGTTTCGCGGCGAGACAGAGCCAGGTGTGAACGGTGGCCTTGTTCCATTTCAGCCGACTTTCGGTACGGTTTAAAAGATCGAGGTGCAGGAAGTAGTCAAGCGCCTGAGCAGCGAGGCCCATTATCGGCTCGGAGAACGGCTCCTTTGCCCTATACCGGGTCGTGATCCTCAGCGCCGTCACTTTTTCAGTGAGGCGGCCCTGTTCTAGAGTGAGCAGGAATCGGGCGAGCAAATCATCATACGCCATGCGCGCATTCGAGAACCCTAGGCGCTGCGCCGTCATACCTCTCGTTCCGGCCCACTCCACCAGTTCTTTCACCTGGTTCCTAGCGGCTCCCACGAAGGCGTTCCGCTTCTCCGCCTCGGTCAGGGTCATTGGTTGGTTCAAGCGGAAGAAGAGTTCGTGAGGCTCTTCCGGCGTGTAATCGTGAAGCTCGAAGACCCGAATAGCAAAGGACTCAAATTCATCCTGCACACCCACAGGGAGTTGCGCGAACCGCAGACCGTCCAGATGCGCAAAATCCGGGACCATGGGTTCGATAAAGCCATCTACCGTGAACACTCCTTGCATGAAGTCTCGGATGGCGGTCAGGCGCTGCTGCCCGTCTAGGACGTCGAATTTGCCCTCGCCCTTGGCGACCAAATGTATGGGCGGCACATGCCAGCGGCGAAGGATAGTATCGATGAGCCTCTGCTTCTTGGCGGTGCTCCAGACCTCGCCGCGCTGGAAGTCGGGCTGCAAATCGATTGTCTTCCGTTCGATGCGCCGAAAGATCGTTGCGATGTCGGGATCACTTGTCTGGAATCTCAAGGTCCGCAGTCCACCTATCCGTATACGAGCCGGAGGAAGCCCTGCGGACATCCTTGATCAGGGCGGGCCTGGTGTCTAGACGTAGCGGGGCAGTTGCTAGCTGGTGATTAACTCACGGCCTATGGCTGCGCTTCGGTCTGCATACCACTGCGGGGGACCGGCTTGGTTCGCCGGGCGATAGGCTGCGACAACAACCGCTGACAGCAACGAACACAGATGACGGGACGCGGACGAGCGCTGGCAGGCACAGTGGTCGGAGCATACGGCCGCCTCCAGGCAGGCAAGTCAAGGCGCAGAGTTCGTGTGGGCGGAAGCAGGAGGCAGCGCGAGCTTTGAGAGACGGGCCGGAGCCGAACGTCAGCAGCCGACGTCCGGCACCTGCTCGCCGACGCGGACTGCCACCAGTCGGCGGCGGCCGACTGAGTGATTCGGGTTTCCCTGCGACTTCAGCCCAGGCGCCAGCGGAACGGCTGTCGACAGCAACGCGACCGGATGGCGGCACACCGAGGCTCCCGCAAGTAGATCTCACTCCGCCCCGATTATGACTAGGAAATCAGGATACGAGCAGGTCCGCCAGCACAAGGAAGGCCGCCACAGAAACGAGCAGCCCGGGTTGCCCGCATCCAGCGCCTTGTCTGACTCCAGCAGTACAGCAACCATCCCAGCTGAACCGAACAAGATGCCCGTCTACAGGCCGGATGACTTGGAACAACACCTGATCCAAGCCGCTCGCCGGGAGTCCATAGGTTCGGGGCTCGAAGTCCCTGGCGGGCCCACTACATCCTGCCTGTCCGGGTCCGTCGGGCCCAGCCGAGTCGCGGGCGCCGCGGGCCGCGGCCCGGCACCGCTGGTCGGATACTGGCCGTGTGACGGAGGAACTGGCTAGCAGGTCGACGCGCTGGACGATTCACAGCGAGCGGGTAGTGGACGGCAGCCGGCGCTCCCGGTTGAGCATCGCCGACGTGGAGTTGCCGGACGGGGTGCGCTTCGAGCAGTACGTGATCCGGGCGCCCAGGTCGGCCATGGTTGCCGTGCTCGACGGCCAAGAGCGCCTGTTGCTGATGCGGCGGCACCGGTTCGTGTTCGACAGGTGGGTGTGGGAGCTGCCTGGCGGCTACGTCGATGAGGGCGAGGATCCGGCGACCTGCGCGATCCGCGAGGTCGAGGAGGAAACCGGCTGGCGCCCGGGCGCCGTGGAGCCCTTGGTGTCGTTTCAGCCTTGGGTGGCGACCGCAGACGCGGAGAACTTGCTGTTCCTTGCCCGGAATGCGGAGTCCACCGGCGCTCCGGTGGACGTCAACGAGACCGAGCGGGTGGCCTGGGTTCCGCTGGAGGAGACGCGGCAACTCGTGTCCGAGGGGGAGATCGTTGGTGCCGGCACGGTGATCGCCGTGTTGGAGCTGATGGCGCGCCAGGCGCGGGGTGAGCTGTAGTCAGCGCCGCTGGCCGAGCGCCGCATCGACCCGAGTGATGAACTGCCGTACTGCCGGCTTGCGGCGGTGGGGTGCCAGACCGGTCTGCAGATCGCGCAGGTAGCGGACGGCACGAGCCGACCGTAGTTGGGTGGTCAAGGTCAGGGCTTCCGCGCCGACGGCACTCGCACGTTCCGGCTCGCCGTGGCGAGCGTGGACGCTGGCCAGCAGGGCGAGGTTGAAGGCTTTGCCGCGTACGTAGCGCTCGTCCATCTTGAGTGAGCGAGCGGCGAAGCGCTCGGCTCCTCGGTCTTGACCGAGCGCGTGGAAGCAGTGGCCGAACTTGGCCGACAGGTACGCCTCGTCGAAGTAGCCGAGCCACTGAGGATCGCTGCTGCGGTCCGCTCGGTCGAGGGTTCGCTCCGCTTGGTGAAGCGCGGTCGCACAGTCGCGTTCGTGAAGGGCGACAGCGTGGGCATGCGCTTCCATGACCAGCGCTTCGGCAGTCAGCGCGGTGAGGCCGGCGCGTTGTGCTGTCTGCCGGGCGGCGCGGGCGAGGTCGACCCCGGTGGCGGCGTGCCCGAGGTAGGTGGCTTGATGGCTCATCGCGGCGAGGATCTCGGCACCAAGGCCGGCGTCGGCGGCCGTTCGGGCGAGGTCCAGGGCATGCGTGAGGTATCGCTGGGCGAGGCCGTGTTCGGCCATGTCGTACGCCTGCCACCCGGCGAGCTGCGTCAGTTCGGCAGCAGCGGCGAGCAGTCTGCGGCCGGTCGCCGGGTCGTACCGGCCCTCGGTCACCAGGGGCGCCACCTCGTGGTGCAGGAAGCGGGTGACGTTGTCGCGGGCATGCCCGCCGCCGTACTGGTTGTCGAGTCGCCGATAAGTGGCGGTCATCTGCCGGATCGTGTCGATGTCGGGTTGACCGACTGTTCGGCGGCCCTCTTGCTCGACGGGCTGCGCCGCGGTGGCGGTGAACCAGCGTAGGGCGGGCAGGGTGTACGCGGTGGAGCTGAACACTGTCTGGCGAAGCAGTTCTCGACGGTTCACATCGCCTTCCCATAGCTGCGCGGCGGCCTGGACGTCCTCGCGCCAGGACCGGTTGGCCGGCACGTCACTGTGCCGACCGAGGGAGTGATCCGCCATGGCCGGGCGATATGACCGCAGGCAGGGCGCGAGGCCCAGCGTCATTCGAGCTTCGTCGGGCATGCCGCAGCCGTCGGCGATCCGCTCCAGCACGTCGATCGAGGTCACCCGTCGGCCGGCGATGATCCGGCTGATGTAGCCCTGCTCCAGGCCGACAGCCGCGCCGATGCGAGTTTGGCTCGCGCCGGTGTGCCGAGCGAGCAGCCGGAACACGGCACCGATGTCGCGGGCCGCCAGAGCCTTGTGCATGTCCTCGCGCGACCAGAGGTCGTCGGGTATCCGGAGATTTTCCAGCAGCACAACGGCTCCCAGCGTCGTCAGACGACTACCCATGGTGGTCAGTCAGGAGCCTACGGTCGGTGTACGGGCAGGGTCGAGTCCGCTCATGTCACCGTGACATGACCAGTCGACATGGTCACCGCACCCCACTCGGCGGGACCGTCTCCGGCATGGACTTCGACGTCGACGACCCGCCGGGCGGGATGTTCGTCTACGGCTCTGAGCCGCCGGTCAGGCTCGCCTTCCCGACCCGGCACGACAGGACGGGCTCGTGACTATCCGGGGTCGCCTGTGTCCGTTGGTGCGATGGCTGTTCCGGCAACCCGATCCGGCATCACCGCCCGGAACAGGGCAGCGGTACCAGGACGCCGAGCGCGCGGCAGCGCGACAGCGCTTACTCGACCTGGCAGCGCAGCTAGGGCGACCGGAAGGCAACCGTGAGCCGGCGCAGGACGCGGCAGAGCAGCGATGAGCCGAAGGGCGGCCCGGGCGACTCCGAGCAGACGACACGTCTCGTACGAGGACTACCTGGTCGCGACGGCACTCACTCTCGCCCGTAGGCACCGCCCTGTCTGGTGCTGGCGGAAGTGGCGACGGATCTGCCGCTGCGGAGCGGATCTGCCCTGCCGCGCCCGGCACCGAATCCCTATCAATCGTGGCCACTGGCCGGGAGAGGACGCGTCGTGAAGGACGACCTGGAGCAGGCGATCCTGGCTGTGCATGTCCGTGGGTTCGACGGCATGTGCACCGGTTGCCGCGCCTGGTGGTCGCGGCTGTCGCCGTACCCCTGCTGGCAGGTGGAATGGGCGACCAGCCGGCAGGCACGGACGATCACCGCCCGTTTCCTCGAGGGTGTGCGGTGACCACCCACGGCCCGGTCATGCCGGTCTGGAGCTGCGGAGGTTGCGATCTGCCCTGGCCCTGCCCGACACGGAAACGCGAGCTGCGCGCGGAGTATGACCGCGCTCCCGTGTCACTGGCCCTCTACCTCGGCGCCTACCTGGTCCAAGCCACTGAGGACATGCCGTGGACGCCAGCCGGGGTGTTGCACCGCCGCTTTCTCGGCTGGACCAGGCAGGCCGACTAGGTCCGGCCGACGGAGGGTGAGTTCTCGCCCGTGACGGACTTCGAGTTCCCCGTCGGCAACGCGCCCTATGTCGTCACCGCTCAGTATCCCGACGGCACCTGGTCGGGCGGTGCCGGTGTTCCCGGCACTACGACCGCGTACGCGCCGGCCCCTCCGGTGTCGGAGATCGGGACGCCAGAGGGGTCGGCCAGAGCCGGCACTGCCTGTCGATCGACGCCCCCACGCTAACGCTCGTTAGGTCTATGGTCAGCGACCATGATGAATACGAATCGCAATCTGGGGCTGGGGCACGGCAGCGCATTCGGCGAGCGCGGGGTGGCGAAGAGGCTCGGCACATTGGGCCGGCACACATCGCTGACCGGCCGGCGATTACTGGAGATCGGCTGCGGGGACGGCACGTACACGATGCGGCTGGTCGACGCGTTCGCGCAGATCGAGGCCGTCGACATCCAACAGGACCGGCTGAAACTGTTCCGGGAGCGGCTGGCCGGCGATCCGGCGGCGGCCCGGAAGATCAACGTACGGGAGTTGTCCGCCACCGAGCTGGACTACCCGGACGGCAGCTTCGACCTGGTCACCGCCATCGAGGTGGTGGAGCACATCGACGACCTGGATGCCGCCCTGCGGCAGGTCCACCGCGTGCTCGTGCCCGGCGGCCGGTTCGCGCTGACGACGCCCAACCGGTGGTTCCCGTTCGAGACGCACGGCTTCCTGATCCGGGGCCGGCGGTACCGGCCGGCGCGGGGCCCGTTCCTGCCGTGGATCGTGCCGCTGCACCGTCGGCTCGCCGACGCCCGTTCCTTCACCGCCCGTGGCTTGTCCGCGCAGCTGCGGCGGGCCGGGCTGGAGCCGGTAGCGGTGGACTACATCATGCCGCCGTTCGACAGGTCCCGCTTCGGGCGTCGCATCCGGCCGGTGACCGACGCGATCGAACGCTCGCCGTTGAAGTTCTTCGGCATGGCCCTGGCGGTTGTCGCCCGCCGCCCGGCATGACGGTCCCAGCACGGGAAGCGGCCCAGGTTTAGCAGCTTGCCGGATGGCTATGAGGGGAATCGATCCGCAGACCGACGATCGAGGAGAGAGCCGATGGCCAGCGGTGCGATCCCGTCCGACGATCCGACCCGTACCCTCGTCCATGCCCGGCCCGACGACCCCGGCCTGGCGCACCTCGCCATCGCGGGCGGCACCTACACGATCCTGGTCACCGGTGAGCAGACGGCCGGCCGGTACTGCCTGATCGACATGCGGGTTCCGCCGGGTGGTGGGCCGCCTCCGCACCGGCACGACTTCGAGGAGATGTTCACGGTGCTCGACGGGGCGGTGGAGTTCACGTTCCGGGGCGAGCAGACCGTCGCGCGGGCCGGGGAGACGGTGAACATTCCGGCGAACGCGCCGCATTTCTTCCGCAACTCCTTCGACCAGCCGGCGCGGCTGCTGTGCATGTGCACGCCGGCCGGGCAGGACGAGTATTTCCTGCGCGTCGGCGACCGGGTGGACGGCCCCACTTCGCCGCCGCCGGCTCTCACCGAGGAGGAGCAGGCCGAGCGCCGGAACCGGGCCGCCGCGCTGGCCGCCGACTACCGCACGGAGTTGCTGATCGGCTGACACCGGCAGCACGCGAGCACCACGAAAGCGGCTCACCGCCGTGGCCGAGACCACGACGGTGAGCCGTTTTCCGTACGCGAAGGTCAGCTCGTCGCGACGAGCTGGAACCGCTGGTTGGCCTGGCCGTTGCAGTCGTAGATCTGCACCTGCTGGCCGTTGCCGGTGCCCCAGACGTCGAGGCAGCGGCCGGACTGGACTCCGGTGATGGTGCCGTTGGAGTTGACGTTCCACTGCTGGTTCGTCTGGCCGTTGCAGCTGTAGATCTGGACCGCCGAGCCGTTGCCGGAGCCGGCGGCGTCCAGGCACATCGAGCCGTACACGGTCAGTTGCCGGCTGGAGGTGTAGGTCCACCGCTGGTTGGTCTGGCCGTGGCAGTCGTAGAGCTGCACCCGGGTGCCGTTGCTCTGCGAGGAGTTCGGCACGTCGATGCACCGGCCGGACTGGTTGCCGACGATCCGGCTCGCGCCGCCGGTCGGGGGCGGCGTGGTCGGCCCGCCGGTCGGCCCGGCGGTCGGGGACACGGTCGGCGACACGGTCGCGGTCGGCGTGGGGTTGGGCGACGCGGAGTTGAGAACGTTGAGGACCGAGTTGTACGCGGCCTTCTTGTTGCCTCCGCCGTCGAACAGCAGCGGGCTCTCGTTGGAACGCCACGAGTCGCTGTCCCGCACGCCCCACACCGTGATGCCGATGCAGCGCGGCACGTTGATGCACGCCTGCGTCAGACCGGCGTACTGGCTGGTCGAGGAGTTGGTGACGTCGACCTCGGTCAGCGCCACGTCCACACCCAGCGCGGCGAAGTTCTGCAGCGTGGTCTGGAAGTTGCCGGGCAGCGAGCTGCCGCCGGTGAAGTGGGTCTGCAGACCGACGCAGTCGATCGGGACACCCCGGGACTTGAAGTCCCGGATCATGTTGTAGACACCCTGCGTCTTGCCGTACGACCAGTTCTCGATGTTGTAGTCGTTGTAGCACAGCTTGGTCGACGGGTCGGCCGCGCGAGCGGTGCGGAACGCCACCTCGATCCAGTCGTTGCCGGTGCCCTGGAGGTTGGAGCTGCGGCGGCTGCCGTCCTCGTTGAACGCCTCGTTCACCACGTCCCACGCGGCCAGCTTGCCCTTGTAGTGGGCCATCACGCCGTTGATGTGGTCGATCATCGCCTGACGCAGGTTGCTGCCGTTCAGGCTCTGCATCCAGCCCGGCTGCTGCGCGTGCCACGCGAGGGTGTGGCCGCGGACCTGGAGACCGCGCTGGGTGGCCCAGTTGTAGATCTGGTCGCCGGAGGAGAAGTTGAACTGGCCCCGGTTGGGCTGGAGCGCTTCCGGCTTCATCTCGTTCTCGGCGGTGATCATGTTGAACTCACGCGCCGCGATCGTGCTGTACGTCGAGTCGCCCAGTCGGTTCGCCGCGATGGCGGTGCCGAAGTAGCGGCCCGACTGTGCTGCGGCGGCACCGAGCGTGCTCGCCGCCGCCTGGGCAATGGTGGGCACCACGAGCGCGGCGCCGGCGAGAGCCAGCGCGCTGCTGACGGCGGCCAGCACCACGCGGTGGCTGCGCCTCGGTAGATGTTTCATGACACTCCTCTGCATATCGGACGATGATGCGCTGGCGATGCCCGGCTTGACGCGGGTGGGAGCCGGCGGTGCGCCCACCCCCGCGTCACTGCCCTGAAACTTTTCGAAGATGTACCGGTAACTTCCCTGGGAAGATATCCGCGACGGCACGATCGGTCAATGTCGATGTCGACGCGAACATGGACTCAACCGGCTGATCAGCGCGGGAGTCCATGGATGACCGTGCGAGCGAAGGGCGCCGAGAAGCGCGAGCACGACCGAAAGTTTCGGAGATCCGGTCAGTGACCGGCGGCGTCGTACCGCTCGCGGTTGGCGTGCACCTCGTCCATGTGCGCCTCGGCCCACAGCTTCATGCCGTACATCAGCTGGTGCAGCGACTGACCGAGGTCGGTCAGCTCATAGGTGACAGTCACCGGCACGCTCGGCGTCACGGTGCGGGTGACAAGGCCGTCGCGTTCCAGTGAGCGCAACGTCTGGGTGAGCATCTTCTGGCTGACCCCGGCCAGCCGCCGCGACAGCTCGGAGTAGCGCATGACCCGCGGCTCCGCGTTGCGGTCGGGCCCGTCGCGGCCGAGCGCGGCCAGGATCAGCGCCACCCACTTGTCGGAGATCCGGTCCAGGAGTTGCCGGCTCGGGCAGCCGGCGAGGAACGCGTCGTACTCCTCCCGCGCCTGCGCCCGCTTCTCCGCCGCCGTCTGCGTCGGCATCGTCCGCGCCTCCTACCCGGGGGTACCCAACGCACTCCGAAGTGCGTACTTCCCGATGGAAAGTTACCCCTCCATCGTGGAGCAGGGCATCCCTCACGACCAAGGAGACAGAACCATGGGTACGCGTACCTTCCGCGCCGCAGTCGTCCGCACCCCGGGCGGACCCGAGGCCATCGAGATCATCGACGTTCCGCAGCGCGAGCCGGGGCCCGGCGAGGTCCGGGTGGACGTCGCGGCGGCACCGGTCAACCCGGCCGACCTCGGCGTCGTCAGCGGCTTCTTCCACTCGCTGGGGCTCATCCACCAGCCGCACCACACCGGCCTGGGCTGGGACTTCGCCGGTGTCGTCGCCGCGGCCGGGCCGGGCGTCGACCTCGCCGTCGGCACCCCTGTCGCCGGGCTGGTCGGCGGGTTCGACCGCGACTTCGGCACGTACGCCGAGCAACTCGTCGTGCCCGCCGCCGACCTGGCCGTCGTACCCGATGATCTGGACCTGGTGGCGGCGGCGACAGTGCCGCTCAACGGCCTGACCGCGGCGCAGATCGTCGACCTGCTCGGTGACCCGCCCGCCGGCGGCCGGCTGCTGGTCACCGGCGCGGCCGGCGCGGTCGGCGGCTACGTCGTGCCGCTCGCCCGGGACCGGGGATGGCGGGTGACCGGCCTCGCGCGGGCCGGGGACGAGAAGTTCGTCCGCGGGCTCGGCGCCGACTTCACCACCGCCGCCGAGCCGGGCTGGGACGCGGTCGCCGACGCCGCGGCGCTCCAGGACCGAGGGCTCGCGCTGGTGGGCGACGGCGGCGTGTTCGTCGGGGTACGGCCGAACGCCCACCCGGCCGCCGAACGCGGTGTCACGGTGCGCGCGGTCGAGGTGCACGCCGACGGGGTACGTCTGGCCGACCTGCTCGCCCGCACCGCCGCCGGTGAGCTGCCGGCGCGGGTGCACGCGGTGGTGCCGCTGGACCGGGTGGCGGACGCCCACCGGGCGGCGGCCGAGGGCGGGGTACGCGGACGCTACGTGCTGCGTCCCTGACCGCCGCGAGCGCGGTCCAGCACCTCCTCGACGGTGAGCGGACTGCGCGGGTGGTGGGTCAGTGAGAGCGGGGTCCGGATCTTGCGGGGCGCCGCGCCCTCGGCGGCGAGGTAGAACTCGCCGACGGTCAGGCGGGAGATGTCCGGCACGTCGCCGCCCTTGGCCCGAGCCATCTCGCGGGCCGTCTCGATCTGAATCGGGCTGTTCATCAGGCCGTACAGCTGGGTCGCCGCGTTGCCCGGGATGCGGTTGTGCAGGCTCTTCGGCGCCTGGGTGGCGAAGATCAGCCCGAGCCCGTACTTGCGGGCCTGGGCGGCGAGCGCCAGCGTGCTCTGGGTGCACGCGGTCATCGCGCCGGTCGGGGCGAACGTCTGAGCCTCGTCCATGATGAGCAGCCCGAGCAGCGGCCGGTCCCCAGCCGGGTTATTCTTGATCCAGGCGAACAGCGCCATCTGGAGCTGGTTGACGAAGCTCTGCCGTACATCGT
>NZ_JAGPXV010000839.1:0-2084 GCF_018070405.1 Micromonospora sp. D75 | reverse complement strand
CCGGCGGCCGGTTCGACGCGCAGCGGATGGAGGTGGCGTCGTGAGGGCGCTGACCGACGGGTGGCTGATGGCGGGCCGGAACATGCGGCACGTGGTCCGCGCCCCGGAGGAGATCATCATCTACTTCAGCCTGCCGATCATGTTCGTGCTGGTGTTCGGCTACGTGTTCGGCAGCGGCATGTCCGTGCCGGGCGGCGGCAACTACCGGGAGTTCCTGCTGCCCGGCGTGTTCGTGATGACGATGCTCTACGGGCTCGGCGCGACCGCGTCGGCGATCGCGGCGGACGCCGGCCGGGGCGTGGTGGACCGGTTCCGGTCACTGCCGATGGCCCGTTCGGCGCTGCTGTCCGGCCGCGCCGGCGCCGACCTGGTACGCGCGTGCCTGGAGATGACCACGCTGGTGGTGTGCGGGCTGCTGGTGGGCTGGCAGTGGCGCGACGGAGTCGGCCCGGCCCTGACGGCGGTGGCGCTGATCCTGCTGCTGCGCGTCGCGATGACCTGGGTGGGCATCCTGTTCGGGCTGCTCGTGCCGAACCCGGACACGGTCGCGGTGGTGGTGTTCCCGCTGGCGTTCCCGCTGACCGCCCTGTCCAACGGGTTCGGGGCTCCGGAGCTGAGGCCGGTCTGGCTGGGCGCGTTCGCCGCGAGGAATCCGCTGTCGGCGACGGTGGCGGCGGCCCGGGACCTGTTCGGCAACCCGGGCCTGAGCGGCGACTCGTGGCCGGCCCGGCACGCGCTGGAACTGGCGGTCGCCTGGCCGCTGGCGCTGATCGCGGTGGCCGCGCCGGCGGCGGTGCGCCGCTACCGGCGGCTCGGCCGCTGACAAGGGCCGGGGTATCGGGGGGATGAAATCGGGGCGCGGCCGAAGCCGCGCCCCGATGCTCCCAGGCCCTTCCCGGCCGGTGGGGCGAAGACGATCAGCGCCGACCTTCGGACCGACCCGACGTGGACTGGCTGCCCCCGCCTGGCCGTTGTCTACTGGCCGTGCCTTTCACCTTGCCCGTACACCGGTAACCGCGGCCGGTTCGCGCCGCCCCGCCGACCCCCGCCCGCTGGACCTGGCCGCCGCAACCTTCCGGTCGCTCGGCCAGCGGACGAAGGGACGAAGCGAACAACAGCCGCTTCCCGTGGTAGGACTCAAAGACGGTACGGCGTAGACCCCCGCCGCTGTCAACCCACCCGGGCCTGTCGTGTGTTGCGACACGGCGTGTCGCGTCGGCGCGTCTCGATTCCTGAGCCTGCTTCAGGCGCCGAGGTGGTGCCGCAGCATCGCCGCCGCCGCACCCGG
Source organism: Micromonospora sp. D75 (assembly GCF_018070405.1). Lineage (NCBI taxonomy): Bacteria > Bacillati > Actinomycetota > Actinomycetes > Micromonosporales > Micromonosporaceae > Micromonospora > Micromonospora sp. D75. Next base: position 796 of record NZ_JAGPXV010000839.1, on the reverse strand, counting down.
ATGATCGTCGGCGAGCAACCCGGCGGCGGCCAGCACGTAGTCCACGTCGACGACCGGGCGGGCCGCCCGCGGCAACGCCCACCCGCCGGCGTGGTCGGTGAGCACCGCGTCGAGCACCGCCGCCGCGTCACCCGGGTCGGCGTGCCGTAGCACCCCGCCGGAGCCGACGAGCAGCTTCACCTCCCGCAGGTCCCGCCCGGCCCGCTCCCCCGTCGCCGCCCCACGCGCGTGCCGCCGCAGCGCCACCGTCGCCGCGAGGGCCGCGATGCGCCGGTCCACGGCCCGGTCGGCGTCACCGGCGGGCAGGAACCCCGGGTCGGCGGCCCGCACCGCCGCCGCGGCCGCCAGATCCGCCTCCTCGGCCGCGTCGAGCAGCCGCTCCTCGACCGCGGCACGCACCACACCCGGCGCGCTCCACCGCATGCCCAGGTCACCCTCGACGGTACGGGCCCGCCACAGCGTCCCGGCGACCTCCTGACTCGGGCCGCTGTCCCGCTCGTCGGGGGTGAGCACCGAGTACACGTCGGTGGTCGCGCCACCCACGTCCACCACCGCGAGGTCACCGCCGAGCGTCCCGGCGAGGACCTCCACGCCGGTCAGCACCGCGTCGGGGGTGGCGGCGCGGACCAGCCGCGCGAACCGCGTACCCCGGGACAGCTTCTTGCCGCCGATGACGTGCCGCAGGAACACCTCCCGGATCGCCGCCCGCGCCGACGACGGCTCCAGCACCCCGATCCGGGGCAGCACGTTGTCCGCCACCGTCACCGGCACCCCCGCGCCGGCCAGCACCGCATGC
>NZ_JAGPXV010000838.1:0-2093 GCF_018070405.1 Micromonospora sp. D75 | reverse complement strand
GAACGGCAGGTTGCACTTCGGGCCGGCGATCTCGAACTGGGCGACCGCCGCCCGGGCCCGCTCGACCGCCTCCTCGCGGGTGTCCCCGCTGACGATCAGCTTGGCCATCAGGCTGTCGTAGAACGGCGTGACCGTGTTGCCGGCGACGTAGCCGGAGTCCACCCGTACGCCGGCGCCGGCCGGCTCGTTCCAGGTGGTGATCGCGCCCGGGCCGGGCAGGAAACGCTTCGGGTCCTCGGCGTTGATCCGCAGCTCGATGGCGTGGCCGCGCGGGGCGAGCGCGTCCGGGTCGAACGTCGGCACCAGCCCGGCCGCCACCCGGAGCTGCTCCTCGACCAGGTCGACGCCGTAGACGTACTCGGTGACCGGGTGCTCGACCTGCAGCCGCGTGTTCATCTCCAGGAAGAAGAACTCCTGCGTCGAAGGATCGAGCAGACATTCCACGGTGCCCGCGTTGCGGTAGTTCACCGCCTCGCCGGCCCGTACCGCCGCGGCCAGGAAGCGCTCGCGCAGCTCCGGCGAGACCGCCGGGGACGGCGACTCCTCGACCAGCTTCTGGTTGCGCCGCTGCACCGAGCACTCCCGCTCGCCGAGCGCCACCACCCGGCCGTCGGCCAGGCCGAGGATCTGCACCTCGACATGGCGTACCCGGGGGAAGTACCGCTCGATCAGCACCGAGCCGTCGCCGAACATCCGCTCCGCGAACGCGCGGACCTTGTCGTACTCGGTGCGCAGCGCCGCCTCGTCGGCGGCCACGCCCATGCCCATGCCACCGCCACCGGCGGCGGCCTTGACCATCACCGGGTAGCCGATCTCCGCGGCCGCCGCGACCGCCGCGTCCAGGTCGGCCGCCGGCTCGGTGGTGCCGGGCGCGACCGGCACCCCGGCCGCCGCCATCAGGTTCCGGGCGTTGATCTTGTCGCCCATCGCGGTGATCGCGTCCGCGCCGGGTCCGACCCAGATCAGGCCCGACCCCTCGACGGTACGGGCGAAGTCCGCGTTCTCGGACAGGAAGCCGTAGCCGGGGTGGATCGCCTGCGCGCCGGTGCTGCGGGCGGCCTCGAGGATCGCCTCGACGTTCCGGTAGCTCTGCGCCGGGTTCGCCGGGCCGACGCAGACCGCCTCATCGGCCTCGGTCACGAACGGCAGCGCGCCGTCGGCCTCCGAGTGCACAGCGATCGTCCGGATCCCGAGCCGCCTGCCGGTACGGATGATCCGGCGCGCGATCTCCCCCCGGTTGGCGACCAACAACGATTCGATCATCTTCTGCACGGACGTGACCCCTTCTCGACGCAAAGCCGGGGTCTCTTCTTAACATGCGTTAAGGTCCGGGCGGCGTGTCAGGTCGGGTCGGTGGGCGCGAGCAGGGCCGCGAGCGTCGCGCCGCGCAGCAGCTCGGCCCGGCGCCGGCGATCGACCTCGCCACCGAGGAACGGCGTCGAGTTCATCAGGCCGAACGCCGCGTGGGCGAGCACCCGGGCCGCGCCGTCCGGCAGGCCGGGGTGCAGCGCGGTCAGCACCGTCACCCACTCCTCGACGTACATCCGCTGAAGCCGGCGGATGCGCCGGCGCGGCTCGTCCGGCAGGCGGTCCAGCTCGTGCAGGTGCAGGGCGATCACCGCCGGGTTGGCCAGCGCGAACTCGACGTGGAAGTCGATCAGCGACTCCAGCGCGCCACGCGGGTCGTCCGGGTGCCCGGCGGCCCGCTCCCGCCCGCCCGCGAGCAGCCCCTCGCTGACCGGCACCAGCGCGGCGACGAGCATCGCCTCCTTGCCGGCGAAGTGGTGGTAGAGAGCCGGCCCGGTGACACCGGCCGCCGCGCCGATGTCGTCCATCGACACGCCGTGGTAGCCGCGCGCCGCGAAGAGGCCGACCGCGATCTCCAGGATCTCGTCCCGCCGGGACCGGCGCCGGGCCGTGCCCGCCGTCCCCCGTGCCTGCTGTTCCACCGCCACCGGATCAGCCTAGACCTCGGCGTCGATCTAGAGCAGCCGCGGTTACCCGGCAGTCGCCTCAGTCCTCCTCGATGCCGTGCTCGGCGCGGACCGTCGCCGCCTCGGCCGGCCGGCCCTGGTCGTCGAGCGCGCGGGCCA
>NZ_JAGPXV010000837.1:0-2097 GCF_018070405.1 Micromonospora sp. D75 | reverse complement strand
CATGAGCTGACGCCACAGACCTTTCTCACCTCCTCCAGTCCGAAGACCCGCCCGACACCGGGCGGGTCTTCGGCGTATCGGCATCGGTCGGCACCGGGATTCCACCTCGCCGCACCGCCCGGTACGGTTGGCACGGTCGCCAACCGGTGGTTCCGGGCCGACGCGGGCAAGTGAAACTCATCGACGTCGTCCGGTGACTTTCGGTGACGGCCGATGCTCCCCCGGGCGGCTCCGGGCAACCACCGGATACGGTGCGGGGAGCCCGCACGGCCGGTACCCGCCGGCGACGCCGGCAGCCATGCCGACGGTTCCCCGGACCGGCATCGGCGGCCGACCTGTGATGGAGGAGGCGCACCCATGACGTCCGAGGCTCCGCACCGCCCCGGCCAGGAGCCGGGCGAGGTGTCGCCGGGCACCGGCGGACCGGTGCCGTACGGCGATCAGCCGGCGCAGCAGGACAACGGGTACAACGGAGCGCCCGACCTCGGCTGGGCGCCGCCCCCGCCGGCCGGTCGGCCCGCGCAGCCGGCCCCGGCCTGGGCCGCTAACGACGAACAGCCCCCCGCCTGGGCCCCGCCCGCGGGCCAGCCGGTGACCGGCCGGGCCACCGCCCAGGTCCCACCGCCCGCCGACCGTGGGCAGCAGCCCGCCTGGGGCGGCACCGACCAGGGCGCCCCCGCCTGGGCCGGTCCCGCCCAGGGCAGTCCCGTGTGGGGCGCTCAGGAGCAGCCCGGCCCGGACCGCGCCGCCGACCCGGCGCCGCCCGCGTGGGCCGCCACGCCGCCGGGCAGCCCGGTCGAGCCGACGGCGCCGGCCTGGGCCGCCGAGCAGAACCGCCAGGGGTGGGGCTCCGGTGAGCAGCCGGCCCGGTCGCCGTCCGGCGACCCGGCCGCCCGCAGCACCGGTTACGTCCCCGCCCCGGCCACCGTGCCGAACGAGACCTGGGTCACGCCCGCCCCGCCGGACGACCCGCACCGCTCCGGCGGCTTCGCGCCCACCGGTGGGCAGCACGACGACGCCCCGGGACACGCCGGTGGCTGGTCCACCGCCGCGCCGCCGGACGATCCGAACCGCTCGGGCGGCTGGAACCCGCGCGACGAGCAGCCCGCCGCGGCCGACGACCCCGGCCGCTCCGGCGGCTGGCCGCCGCGTGAGAGCCAGCCGGCCTGGGCACCTCCGGGTCAGCAGACCGGCGCCACCTGGCCGCCGGCCGACCCGCCCGCCCGTGCCGCCGCCGCGGTCTCGGTGCCCGGCGTCACCCGGCCGGACAACGCGTGGTCCACTCCGGAGCCGTCCGATCAGGACAACCGCTCCGCCGCTGGCGAGGACGACTCGCACCGCTCGGGCGGCTGGCGTCCGACCGGTGGACAGCACGACGGCGGATGGCCCGCCCCGCAGGCCGAGAACCGGCCGGGTGGCTGGGACGAGCCCGCCCGCCCCGACGACCCGGACCGCTCCGGCGGCTGGGCCGCGGGCCGCGCCGCCGGCCCCGCCGAGGCGGCACAGCCGGGCGGCTGGGGTGAGCCGGACCAAGGCCGGCAGCCCGGTGGCTGGGGCGCCCCCGCCGCACCGCAGCAGCGTGACTCCGAGGAGCAGGCCGGCGCCTGGAGCGGCGCCGCGTCCGTGCCGCAGCAGCAGGAGAGCGGCCGGTCGGCCGAGGAGCCGGCACAGCCCAGTTGGGGTGCCGCCGCACCGGTCGATACTCCGGCGGCCCGCGCGAGCGTCTCCGTACCGGCGCCCGACGCCGGCTGGGGCGGCAACCAGAACGACCGCCCGGCCGTACCGGCCGCCGAGCCGTGGTCGCCCGCCGAGGCGTGGGGCCGCTCCGAGGACTCCGCCCCGGCGTACCAGCCCGCTCCCGCGCCGGGCATCTCGCCCGGCAACGCGGTGCCGCTGCCGGCGCAGCAGCAGCGCGTGCCCGGAGCCGCGCTCGCCGCGTCGCCGCCCGCCGACCAGCCGCCCGCGCCGGCCGAACCCCAGGGGTCCGAGCCGGAGCGCGGGGACGGCGCGTGGGGCGAGTCGCAGTCGGCCTCCGTGCCCGGCCCGCGTACCTCTCCGGAGGGCGGCCCGGTCTCGGCCAGCGCGTCGGTCCCGGTG
>NZ_JAGPXV010000836.1:0-2099 GCF_018070405.1 Micromonospora sp. D75 | reverse complement strand
CCCCGCTGCTGGCCTATCCGGCCGAGGGGGTGGAGGAGGTGCTCTACACCTCCCCGGCGGCGCAGCGGGGCTGGCTGCGCCTGGCGGGTCCGCAGTGGCGGCACCTGCTCGCCGCGGTGCCCGGCCTGGCCGCCGATCAGGAGTACGTGCCGACCGGCGAGGCGCCGCGCTCGACCCGGCTCGTCGGCACGTACGCGGGTTCGGAGTACGAGGCGGTGGCCGACCAGCCGGGCGGGTTCCGGGTGCTGGCGATGACCCGGGCGGCCCGCTACCCGGTGGACACGGCGGCCCGGCGGCTGCGCACGGCGACCTGGCGCGGGACGCCGTGCCTGGTGCTGCGGGAGGAGGGTGGCTGGCTGCGGTTGCGGCTGCGCCGCCCGGATCCGGACGCGGTGGCCGCGACCGGCGCTCAGTGTCTGGAACGCGGCGTGTACGAGGTCTGGGCGCCCGGCGGCGAGCTGACCGACGACCGGGTGGTGGACCTGCCCTATCCGGCCCGGCACGCATAGACGGGGGCAGGTCGGGAAGCCGTTGGGGTCCGAGAAGCCCGCGCTGAGGGGGAATCCCGACATGCCTTTCGTCACCGTCGGTACGGAGAACTCCGCACCCATCGACCTGTACTACGAGGATCACGGTTCCGGTCAGCCGATCGTGCTGATCCACGGTTTCCCGTTCAACGGGGCGACCTGGGAGAAGATGAGCGGTCCGCTGCTGAACGCCGGGTACCGGGTGATCACGTACGACCGGCGTGGGTTCGGCAACTCCGCGCAGCCGGCCATGGGCTACGACTACGACACGTTCGCCGCCGACCTGGACGTGTTGATGACCGAGCTGGACCTGCGCAACGCGATCCTGGTCGGGCACTCGATGGGCACCGGTGAGGTGACCCGCTACCTGGGCGCGTACGGGTCGGACCGGGTGGACCGGGCGGTCCTGCTGGCCCCGTTGGCGCCGTACCTGCTGAAGACGCCCGACGACCCGGAGGGCGTCGACAAGAGCATGTTCGAGGGGTTCCAGAAGGCGATCATCCAGGACCGGTTCGCCTACCTGACCCAGTTCTGCGACGCGTTCTTCAACGCCAGCGAGAACCGGGGGAAGCTGGTCAGCGACGAGGCGTACCACGCGCACTGGCAGATCGGCGCGCAGGCGTCGGCCAAGGGCACCCACGACTCGGTGGACGCCTGGCAGACCGACTTCCGCGGTGACCTGCCGAACATCGACGTGCCGGTGCTGATCATCCAGGGCGACAAGGACAACGTGCTGCCGTTCCCGGTGACGGGCCAGCGGCTGGTGAACATGCTGTCCGACGCCAAGCTGGTCACGCTGAAGGGTGCGCCGCACGGCACGCCGTGGACCCATCCCACCGAGGTCAACAAGGCCATCATGGAGTTCATCGGCAAGCCGAGCATGGCGACCGCCTGACCCGGCGGACGATCGCGGCCCCGGGGAGATCCCGGGGCCGCGGTTCGCGCGCGTGCTCAGCCGGCCAGCCGGGCCAGCTCCTCCTCGACGATGGACGGGTCGAGCTTGCGGAACACCGGCTTCGGCGCCGCGAGCGGCCGGCCCACTTCCAGGGGTACGGACTCCCAGCGCGCCCCGACCGTGTAGTCACCGGTCAGCACCGGGTACGACGGCCCGCCATCGAGGTCGTCGACCTCCTCGATCACCGGCATCGGGGCGTGCGTGCCGGTGCCGCCGAGCAGCTCGTGGATCTTCTGGGCGGAGTGCGGCAGGAACGGGGTGAGCAGCGTGTTGGCGTCGCTGACCACCTGGAGCGCGACGTGCAGGATGGTGCCCATGCGGGGCTTGTCGTCCTCGCCCTTGAGCTTCCAGGGCGCCTGCTCGGAGAGGTACTTGTTGGCCTCGGCGACGACCTTCATGGCCTCGCCGATGGCCTGCTTCTGCCGGTGCCGGGCGATCAGGTCGCCGACGGTGGCGAAGCCCGCCTTCGCGGTGTCCAGCAGCGCCTGGTCGGCCTCGGTGAGCCCGGCCGGGTCGACCGGCGGGACGGCGCCGAAGTTCTTCGCCGCCATCGACACCGACCGGTTGACCAGGTTGCCCCAGCCGGCGACCAGTTCGTCGTTGTTGCGGCGCAGGAA
>NZ_JAGPXV010000835.1:0-2100 GCF_018070405.1 Micromonospora sp. D75 | reverse complement strand
GGTCCGACTGGTCACCGGCGACAACCGGCACGCCGCCCGGCACGTCGCCGCCAGCGTCGACCTCGCCGGCGAACCGCTCGTCGGCGCCGACCTCGCCGCCTGCCCCGACGACCAGTTGCCGGAGCGGATCGCCGACGTCACCGTGTTCGCCGAGGTGGACCCGCTGCAGAAGGAACGCATCCTGACCGCGCTGCGCCAACGCGGCGACGTCGTCGGGTTTCTCGGCGACGGCATCAACGACGCTCCCGCGCTGCACGCCGCCGACGTCGGCATCTCCGTCGACACCGCTGTCGACGTCGCCAAACAGGCCGCGGCGATCGTGCTGCTCGACAAGAACCTCGACGTGATCGCCGACGGCATCCGCCTCGGCCGCCGCACGTTCACCAACACCTTGAAGTACATCCGGGTCAACACCAGCGCGTCCTTCGGCAACGTCGTCAGCATGAGCATCGCCGCGCTCCTGCTGCCCTTCCTGCCGCTGCTGCCCCGTCAGGTCCTGCTGCTCAACTTCCTCTCCGACATCCCCTACACCACCCTGTCCACCGACTACGCCGATGCCGAGCAGATCCAGCATCCGCGTACCGTCGACGTCCGGACCATCCGCAGGTTCATGCTGGTGTACGGCTCGATCAGCATCGCCGTGGACCTCCTCGTACTCGGCGCCCTGCGCTGGTGGTGGCACGTGTCGACCGACGTCTTCCGCGCCGCCTGGTTCGTCCAGTTCACCGCCACCGAGATCATCGCGCTGCTGGTGCTGCGCTCCAATCGGAGTTTCCTGCGCAGCCGCCCCTCCGCCGCGCTCGCCGGCACCGGACTGTTGCTCATCACGGTCACCGTCGCGCTGCCCTTCAGCCCACTGTCCGCGCCACTCGGACTCGCCGCGCTCCCGCCGGTGGTGCTGGCGGCCCTCGCCGCGGTCACCCTGGTCAACGTCGCCGCCAACGAGACCGCCAAGTACGTCGTCCCGCCGGACCCGACCGCCGCACGGCGGGTGCCCCGCCCGTGACGGTCTGGCGTCCATCGGTGATCGCCTATTGACAAACAAAATTAACAATTGGACCCTGCTGAGAGAGCGCTCTCCCGTCCCTGTCTCCAGCGAGGTGTCGCCATGCGTCTTCGAAGAAAGCTGCTCGCCGCCGCGTCCGCACTGCTCGCCGGGCTCGCGGGCACCGTCGTCGCCACGCCCGCCCACGCGGTCGGACCCGCGTTGCTACCCGTCACCGTCACCAACACCACCGGTCGCACCGACCCGGTCTACCTCTACGTCATCGGCGTCCAGCTCTCCTCCGGCCGGCTCGGCTACGTCACCGCCGGCGGCGCCTTCGTGCCGTGGAGCGGCGGGCAGATCCCGCCGTCGCCCGCGCCGGACGTCTCCATACCGGGCCCCGGCAACGGCGGCAGCACCACGATCCAGTTCCCCCGGGGCTTCTCCGGCCGGGCCTACTTCGCCCTCGGGCAGAAGCTGAAGTTCTTCCTCACCCCGGACGGACTGGTGCAGCCCGCGCCCTGGGCGGCCGGTGACGCGAACCGCGACATCCTCTTCGACTGGAGCGAGTTCACCTACAACGACTCCGGGCTGTGGCTCAACAGCTCCCAGGTCGACATGTTCGCGATCCCGCACGCGGTCACGGTGACCGGCGCCAACGGCGTCACCAAGCGCACCGGCGACGTGGTGGCCAACGGACGCAACGCGGTCATCGACGGCATCCGGGCGCAGCCGGGCTGGGCCAACACCGTCCACACCCGCTCCGACGGGACCGTGCTGCGCGTCCTGGCTCCGGGGAAGGCGGCCGGGGCCGGCCTGCTGAGCACCACCTATCTGGACTCCTACATCGCCTCCGCGTGGAACGCGTACACCACGAAGACGCTGACCGTGGCGCCCTTCGCCGACCAGCCGGCCATCCGGTACTACGGCCGCACCTCGGGCAACACCATGACCTTCACAAACGGCAGCGGCCAGGTGGTCGCCTCCTTCAACCGGCCCTCCTCGGCCAGCGTCTGGGGATGCGACGGCGACCTGCCCGCGCCGAACGACCAGGTGGTCGGCCCGATCTCGCGTACGCTCTGCGCGGCCCTCAACCGAGGCACGCTCGGCACCAT
>NZ_JAGPXV010000834.1:0-2102 GCF_018070405.1 Micromonospora sp. D75 | reverse complement strand
GCGGCGCCGTGTTCCCGAACGGCACCGGCTGGATCTACGTGTCGAACTCCGAGGTGTCGGCCGGTGCGGGTGGCGGCGCCTCACGACTCGTTTTCAACTCCAGCGGCGCCGTGGTCGGGGCGTCGCGGATCCTCTCCGGCACCAACAACAACTGCGCCGGTGGCAAGACGCCCTGGAACACCTGGCTCTCCTGCGAGGAGGTGTCCCTGGGCCGGGTCTTCGAGACGTACCCCCTCGGCGGGACCGCGGTGGCGCGTCCCGCGCTGGGCCGGTTCAAGCACGAGGCGGCCGCGGCCGACCCGGTCCGCCGGGTCGTCTACCTGACCGAGGACGAGACCGACGGCAAGTTCTACCGCTTCGTGCCGGCCACCTGGGGCGACCTGTCCGCCGGAACCCTCCAGGTCCTCCGCGCCGGTACGGCCACCTCCGGCACGTTCACCTGGGCCACGGTGCCCGACCCGGACGGCTCGCCCACCCCGACCCGGCAGCAGGTGTCCGGCGCGAAGACGTTCAACGGTGGCGAGGGCTGTCACTACGCGGACGACACCGTCTGGTTCACCACGAAGGGCGACAACCGCGTGTGGCAGGTCAACCTGGCGGCCGGCACGTACGAGCTCGCCTACGACGACAACCTGGTCAGTCCGGGCACCCCTCCGCTGACCGGCGTCGACAACATCACCGGGTCCACTGCAGGTGACCTCTACGTCGCCGAGGACGGCGGCAACATGGAGATCTGCATGATCACGCCGGACGACAAGATCTCGGTCTTCCTGCGGATCACCGGACAGAGCGGTTCGGAGATCACCGGGCCGGCGTTCACCCCGGCGGGGGACCGGCTGTACTTCTCCTCGCAACGCGGCACGACCGGCTCGTCGTCCGGCGGCATCACCTACTGCGTCACCGGTCCGTTCCGCCGTTGACCGGCTCCCGGTCCCGCCGACAGTGACCACACGGTGAGGGACGCCCGGTCCTCACCGGGCGTCCTTCACCGGCGTGCTCCACGCGGACGCGCCGGGACGACGGCCTCTCGACGTCGGGGTGTGAAACCGCCGATTCCGCCGGCCGTCACGGCACGTGGCCGGTTCCTGGCGCATTGACATCGGCGCACCGGCCACAGCAGACTGTCGCGACAACTGAACCACCGCGTGTACGTGCGGGGGAAGACCGGTCGAAATCCGGCGCTGGCCCGCAACGGTAGGCCGCCCAGGGAACTCTGCGGCGGCGAGCCCGAATACCCGTCGTACGCGTGCATCCGCTCCCCACCCGTCGTGGCCCACGGGTCGGAGTCCCGGACGACCCCGCGTACTGCGGTCGTCCGGGCTTTCGACGACCGCCGGGCCGGAAAGGCGCTTCCGATGGTCGTCCGCCGAAGCCGGCACCGCCTGCTCGCGCTCCTCTGCGGCGTACTCGCCGCCCTCACCCTCACCACACCGGCCGTCGCCGCCCCCGGGCGCGCCGCCCTCACCCGCCCGGAGGCCGCCGCCGGCTGGCTCGCCCGGCAACTCGTCGACGGCGAACGCTTCGAGGCGGTCTTCGACGGTGTCGCCTACCCCGACCAGGGGCTGACCCTCGACGCCGTGTTCGCCTTCGCCGCCGCCGGCGTGGCCGACGACCACGGCGCCGGCGCGCTGGCCTGGGTCACCCGGCCGGACATCCGCGACGGCTATCTCGGCGACGGCGTCTCCGAGGCGTACGCGGGCGCGACCGCCAAGCTCGCCCTCGCCGTGCAGGTGCGCGGCGGCGACCCGGCCGACGTCGGCGGGGTGGACCTGATCGCCCGGCTGCGTTCGCTCCAGACGCCGGCCGGCCGGTTCAGCGACCGGTCCGCGTATGGCGACTACAGCAACGCGTTCAGCCAGTCCTTCGCGCTGCTGGCGCTGGACCGTACGGCGGCCGGGGCGCCTCCGGCGGCGGCCGCCTGGCTGGCCGGCACCCGATGCCCGGACGGCGGCTACCCGCTGCTGCCCGCCCAACCGGTCTGCACGTCCGACGTGGACGCCACCGCGCTCGTGACGCAGGCGCTGCGCGCCGCGGACCGTCCGGCCGACGCCGCCGCCGGGCTGCGCTGGCTGGTGTCCGTTCAGCGTGCCGACGGCGGCTTC
>NZ_JAGPXV010000833.1:0-2103 GCF_018070405.1 Micromonospora sp. D75 | reverse complement strand
GGCGCTGGCGGACGTGCTGCGCGACGGGGCGACGCTGCTGCTGCTCGGGGCGGCGCTGGTGCTCGGCGCGGCGCTCTTGCTCTCGCTCGGCGTCGGCGTCGGCTCCTCGGGCGGGCTGGGCGGCGTGCTGGGCGTCGGGCTGGAGGTCGTCGGGTCCGGCGTGGGCGTGGTCGGCCTCGGGGTGGTCGGCGTCGGCCTGGGGGTCGTCGGCGTCGGCTTCGGCGTGGTGGGCGTCGGCTTCGGCGTCGGGGACGACGGCGGCGGGGTGGTCGGCACGGGCGGCGGGGGAGCCGGGGTGGCCGGGGCGGCGACGGCTCCGATCACCCGGGTCGCGGCGTAGAGCCGGGACCAGCGGACCACCGAGATCTTGACGACGTCGCCGGTCCGGGGCGCCTCCACCATCTTGCCGTTGCCGATGTACATGGCGACGTGGTGGATGCTCGTCCAGCTGCTGCTGGAGGCGAAGAAGAGCAGGTCGCCGGGGAGCAGCGCGTTCGGTGAGACGGTGCGGGAGCGGGTGGCGTAGTACTGGTCCTTCGCGACCCGCGGCAGGCCCTTGTAGCCGGCCGACCGGTAGGAGGCGAGCACCAGGCCGGAGCAGTCGAACCGGTCCGGGCCCTCGGCGGCCCAGAGGTAGGGGTCGCCGAGCTGGGCGAGGGCGTAGCGGACCGCGGCGAGCGCCTTGGGGTCCGCCGCCAGACCGTCGATGCTCTGGTTGACGACGTACGAGCTGCCGAGCTGCTGCTCGGCGGCGTCGGCCAGGCGCTCGATCTCGAGCAGCTTGGCGGCGTTCTCCTTGCGCAGCGCGACGAGCGTCGTCTCCTGCTTGCGCAGGTCGGTCTCGGCGCGGGTGAACTCGGCGGCCTTCTCGGTCGCCCGGCGCTGGGCCGAGTCGTGCGCCTCCCGGGCGATCCGCTCGGCGTTCGTGGCCCGGAGGAGTTCGCCGGTCACCGACGTGGTGGCGCCCTCGGCCTTGTCGCCCCGGGTGATGCGCTGGAGGTTGGCGAAGTCACGCAGGCTGGCGCCGAACTCGCCCGGCGGCAGCGCCGCGTCGGCCTTGACCGCGTCGGCGGCGGCGCTCTTGGCGTTCTCCTGGGCCCGGGTGAGCGCGTCCTCGGCTTCCTTGAGCCGGGTGGCGGACTGGGTCAGCTCGGCCTGTGCGGCGTCCCGCTCGCCCTTGATCCGCAGCATTTCCTCGCCCAGCAGCCCGACCTGGGCGTCGAGCTGGTTGATCTGCGCGATCAGCGGGCCGTCGGCCGGGTTGGTGACGCCGGTGGTGCCGCCCGGCAGGCCCGGGACGGTTACTCCGGGCGCGCCCGGAACGCTGCCGGGCAGGCCGGGGACGCTGCCGGGCAGTTGCAGGGGGCCGGTGACCTGGGGGCGGGAGCCGGTGCTGGGCACGGTGTCGGGCAGCGGGTCGGCCCAGGCCGGGGTGGCGAGCGCCGCCGCCGCGACCGCACCGAGGAGGGCGGACCAGAGGGCCGGACGCAGGACCGGTGAGATCACCGGCTGCCGGCCTCGTCGCCGCCGGGCCTTGGTGCTGTCGGACATTCCGCTCCCCGTCCGGTCTGGTGCCCGCCACGCGAGGTGGGGCGTGTCAGGACAGGACGGCACTGGTGTGTGTTCCGCCCCACCCTGTCTTACCTCACCGTCGCAGCGATGTCGATGTGCGGAGAGTGACGGCGGGTGAACTGGCTCGACCACGTCGGCGGCTGGTCGGACCCGCGACGTACGCTCGATCGGGAACCCAGGGGGAAGGACGTGGCTTTCGGATGGACGCCGGACTCAAGCGCGAACTCGAAGCGAAGGTGTACGCCGGGGAGCGGTTGACCCGCGAGGACGGCATCGCCCTCTACGACAGCGACGACCTGACCTGGCTGGGCCGGCTGGCCCACCACAGGCGTACGGAGCTCAACGGCGACCGGGTGATGTTCAACGTCAACCGGCACCTGAACCTGACGAACGTCTGCTCGGCGTCGTGCGCGTACTGCTCGTTCCAGCGCAAGCCGGGCGAGAAGGACGCCTACACGATGCGGATCGACGAGGCGGTCCGTAAGGCCAAGGAGATGGAGGACGAGCAGCTCACCGAGCTGCACATCGTCA
>NZ_JAGPXV010000832.1:0-2104 GCF_018070405.1 Micromonospora sp. D75 | reverse complement strand
GTGAACTGCTGCTCCAGCATGCAGTAGAGCTGCGCGCCGGTCAGGTCGAGCGTCACCAGGTTGTTGGCGAACGGCTGCACGGTGAACGCCTCGGCGTAGGTGACCGGGCCGGCGTCGAGGTCGGCGCGTACGCCACCGGGGTTCATGAACGCGGCGACCGCGTTCTGCTCGGTGTCGGTCGCGGCGAGCTGCGCGTCGGCGATCAGGTTGCCCAGTGGCGACTCACCGGTCTGGTACGTCGGCTTGCCGTTGGCGTCGACCCCGGTCTGGTACAGGTTCTCCTGGGTCTTGGTGATCGCCGCGGTGGTCTCGCCGACGACCCGGTCGGCCACCGGGCCGAGCGCGGTCTTGTACCGGTTGATCAGGTCGGTCGAGGGCTTGTCCGGCGCCACGTCCCGGGTGACCACCACGTTGTTCGCGGACGCGCTCACCACGTCGCGGGTACGCGGGTCGATCTTCAGGTCGATCTGGGTGACCAGGCGGCCGAACGAGCTGGCGCTGGTGACCAGCTTGCCGTTGATGTTGCAGTTGTACGCGGCGTGGGTGTGCCCGCTGACGATCACGTCGATGGACGGGTCCATCCGGTTGGCGATGTCGACGATCGGGCCGCTGAACCCGGTGCAGTCGTTGATGCCGCCGCCGTTCTGCACGCCGCCCTCGTGCAGCAGCACGACGATGCTCTTGACGCCGAGCAGGCGCAGGATCTTGGCGTACTTGTTGGCGGTGTCGGCCTCGTCGCTGAACCGCAGGCCGGCGACGCCCTGCTGGCTGACGATGTTCGGGGTGCCCTCCAGGGTCATCCCGATGAAGCCGATCGGCACACCCTTGACGATCTTGATGCCGAACGGCTGCATCAGGGGCAGGCCGGTGGAGGTCTTGAACGCGTTCGCCGAGAGGTACTTGAACTTGGCGCCACCGAACGGGGTGCCGTCGGCGCAGCCGTCCACCGGGTGGCAGCCGCCGCGCTGCATGCGCAGCAGCTCGGCCGCGCCCTCGTCGAACTCGTGGTTGCCGACGCTCGCGAACTCCAGCCCGGCGAGGTTCATCTCCTCGATGGTCGGCTCGTCGTGGAACGCGGCGGACAGCAGCGGCGAGGCGCCGATCAGGTCACCGGCGGCGACAGTGACGGTGCCCTTGCCCTGCTTCTTGGCCTCGGCGCGCATCGACTTCAGGTGGCTGGCCAGGTATTCCGCGCCACCGGCCGGCTGGCCGTCGATGGTGCCGCTGGACCCGCTCGGCGGCTCCAGGTTGCCGTGGAAGTCGTTGATCGCGAGCAGCTGGACGTCGACCGGCTTCGGGCGCGCCTCGGCCTGGTCGGGGGTGACGGCGACAGCGGTGAACGCGGTCGCGGCGAGTGCGGCCAGGCCGACTACGGCCCGGCGTCGCATCCCGGTGACGGACATGGAACTCCTCGTGAGATACCGATGCTGGTGTCCGGACGATGGTTCGCCCGGCGGCCGGTACATCTCCTGCGCCGCGATGTCGGCGAACTGCTCGACGGTCACCAGGTAGCCGCGCGCCGCCGCCCGGCCGGGCAGCTGCGGGTCGTAGAACGCCATGCCGCCGGTCCAGGCCCGCGACTCGCCCGCGAAATAGACCCCGCCGGGGATCAGCGCCGGGACGGTCCGGCGCGGTGGCCGGCAGTCCCGGCAGCCGGGGTACGTGCGCAGCCCGCCGGGTGGGCGCCCACCACGCAGGTACCAGTCGAGCCGGGCGGCGTGCAGGTTCGAGCCGTAAGCGACGTACCAGAGCATCGGCGTCGCCGTCAGAACCAGCAGGTGCGCCCGGCGGCGTGGCTGACCTGGACGGTGTGTGTCACGCAGCCGCCGTCGGCGACCAGGTGCAGCAGGAAGGCCGTCGGCTCGGCGACGAACCCCGGCTCCTCCTCGTCGGACATACTCAGGCTCACCTGGATCCACGTGCTCGGCGCGACGGTCAGCACCGTACCGGCGAACGCGCTTGTCACCTGGCGGTGCAGGTGCCCCGCGGCGACGCGTACGACATGGGGGTGCCGGCCGACCACGGCGGCGAGCGCGTCGGCGTCCGCGAGGCCCATCGCGTCCATGCCCGGTACGCCGACCGCGACCGGCGGATGGTGCAGGCA
>NZ_JAGPXV010000831.1:0-2107 GCF_018070405.1 Micromonospora sp. D75 | reverse complement strand
CCCCGGCCCCTCACCCCCGCGATCTTGCACTTGTGGCCCGCTCAAAGCGGGGCGAAGCCGGCATCTTCGGGGCGTTAAGTGCAAGATCGACGAGGGCGAGGGCGCGATCACCGCGAGGGTGGGCGTGGCGACGCCGAGGGAAGGCGGCGGGGAAGTGGGAGAGCGGCGAGCGTGGGGCGGGGTCAGGGGAGGGTTGCGTCTTGCTGGGCTGTTGCGCCGGAACCGACGGCCAGGCCGAGGTGCAGGCCCACCAGGTCCAGGATGCTCGGCTCGGCGGATGCGGCGGACGGGCTCGGCTCGGTTGTCGGATCGGGCTCGCCGGTCGGAACCGGATCAGCCGTCGGGCTCACGCTCGGCGCCGGCGTCGCCGGACCGGCGGCGGGTGGGCCGGACGATTCGACGATCACGGGCGTACGGCCGCTCACGCGCGTCGACGGGGATCCGGCGGCAGGTGGCGCGGTGGTGGGGACCCGATCACCCGAACCGGCGGCCGGAGGTCGCGGCGCGGGCCGGGGTGGCCGGGACGCGGGGGGAGACGACGGGTTGACCGGGGTCGCCACGGGCGGCACTGACGAAACGGCCGGTGGGGGCGCGGTCGCCGGGTGGGTCGCGGTTCGGGCTGCCGGGTCGGTCTGCCCGGCGGTCGCGGTCCAGGTGCCGGCGGAGGTGACGCCCAGCAGTACGGCCATCGCTGCGACGCCCGCCGCGGCCAGCCGCTGGGGGAGCGCCCGTTCGGCGGGGGCGTCCCACGGCCCGAGCGGCCGGGGTGGGCGGGGCCGGGCGGCCCGGTGGGCGGACCACAGCGCCTCGACGTCCTCCACCACCGCGGTGCGCGTACCGGTGGCGTCGGCGTGGGCCAGGGTGAGGTAGAACCGGGCGTTCGCCGCGCCCGGCGCCGGCACGCGCAGACCCGCCGGTGCGCCGCCGTCCGTGCCGTGCAGCAGGGTGACCGGACGGCCGGGGTGGTGCCCGAGTCCGCGCAGATTCCGCAGGGGCCACTCCCGGCCGACGCCGGGCCCGGTGAAAGCGACCCGCCGGTCGGTCACCACGGCGGCGCCGCTGGCGATCACGCGCAGCCCGGCCGGTAGCGGGCCCTCGGCCGGGTCGAGACATCCGGCGAGCGTGCCGTCCGGCACCGGCAGTCCGGGTAGGTGCCGGGCCGTGGCCTCGACGAGGTCGACGGTGGGCAGGATGCGGTAGACGACCTCTCCGTCGTCCAGTGGCACCGGTAGCGCGGTGCCGGCCAGGACGCACCCGTGGAAGCCGGCCGCTTCGATCCGGAGCCGGTCGAGGTGCTCCGCGCGCCGCCGCCAGGCCCGCGCCGCCGTCTCGTACGCCTGGCGCCGGCGCTCGTTCTCGCGCCGCGCCCAGGCCAGCCGCCGCCGGGGATGAGCCCCGATCGCGTCGGGTCGCCTCGCCGTCACACCTGGTACAACGCCCTGCGTAAGCCGCGGATACGTGAGCGCGGCTATCGTCCGTTTTGGCGGTGGTATGCCCGCGATTACACTTCGGGGCATGCCGCGGATCGTCCAGTTGCTGGCCTCGCCCGTGCACCGGTACGTGGGCCGCCCCGCGGACGGGCCCGCCCCCGCGCCGCCGGGTGAACTGGTCGAGCGGGTGGAGGTGCGCGCCGGGCTCGGCATCGTCGGGGACCGCTACTTCAGCCGCCCGGCGCACCGGCAGGCGAGCGTCACGCTGATCGCGCGGGAGTCGCTGCCGCCCGGGGCGGACCTCACCCAGCTGCGGCGCAACGTGCTGACCGACGGCATCCCGGTGGACGAGCTGGTCGGCCGGGTGCTCACCCTCGACTCCGGCGACGGTCCGGTCCGCCTGCGGGTGCACCGGGCCGCGCCGCCGTGCGCCTGGCTCGACGTGGTGGTCGCGCCCGGCACCTGGAAGGCGATGCGTCGCCGGGGCGGTGTGCGCTGCGCGCCGCTCACCGACGGCGTCCTGCGGGTCGGGCCGGTCACCGTCTCCGTCGACGACGACTGACCCGGTTCGGGAACTTTTCCCGCCCGCCGGCCGACCAACCGGAGGTCGCCGACAGTCAGGCCCGGTGGCAGGAGGGACGCCAGGGATGAACCGAGCGGGCAGCGGATCCGTACCG
>NZ_JAGPXV010000830.1:0-2111 GCF_018070405.1 Micromonospora sp. D75 | reverse complement strand
GGGCCAGCGCCTCGGTGACCACCATCCCGTACGTCTCCTGTCGCGAGGGCTGAACCAGCAGATCGGCGGCGGCGTAGGTGGCGGCCAGGTCCGGCCCGGTACGGGGGCCGGTGAGCCGGACCCGGGCGCCCAGACCCTCGGCGGCGAGCCGCCCGCGCATCCGGTCGGCGAAGGGCCGGTCCCGCTCCAGCGGTCCCACCCAGTCGCAGGTCCAGTTCAGGTCCGCCACCTCGGCGAGCGCGGCGGCGAGCACGTCGTGGCCCTTGACCGCCGTGACGGCGGCGACGCAGAGCAGCCGCCCACCGCCGGGCGTGCCGGGGGCGACGGGCGCCGGGTCGACGCCGGGTGGGGCGGCCGTCACCAGTTCGGGGCGCAGCCGGTAGCGGTCGAGCAGCCGGCCGCGGGTCCACTCGCTGGTGGCTACCACTGCGCTGGCCGCCGCCAGCGCCCGCGCCTCGGTCTCCCCCTCGATCGGCAGGTGCACGAGGATCACCAGGCGCAGCCGCGCGGCGTGCGGGGCGAGCACGTCCGGCACGGTGGAGGCGACCAGGCCGTCGAGCAGCACCGTCGCGCCGTCGGGCAGCCCGCCGAGCAGTCCGGCCAGGTCGGCGCGCTCGCGTGGCCCGGGGTGCGGCCAGCCGCCGGGCACCTGGTGTTCCCGGACCGTCCAGCCGCGTCCGGCCAGGCCACGACAGACGTGCCGGTCGTAGGCGTTGCCGCCGCTGGGGTCCGCCGGGTCGTCGATGTCACCCGGCAGCACCACGTGGACGACGCTCATCCGGTCAGAGCGACCGCTCGTAGCTCGCCCAGGCGATGTGTGACTCGTGCAGGGTGACGGTGATCCCGGTCAGGCCGCGCGCCCCCTCCCCCAGCCGGCCGGCCGTCACCGCGTCGGCGAGCCGGTCGGCCACCGTACGGGCCAGCACCTCGGTGGTGGTGTTCACCCCGGTGAAGGCGGACTCGTCGTCGAGATTGCGGTAGTTCAGCTCGCCGAGCACGGCCTTGAGCTGCTCGGTGGCCAGCCCGATGTCGACCACGATCCCGTCGTCGTCCAGCTCCGGCCGGCGGAACGTGGCGTCGACGACGAACGTCGCGCCGTGCAGCCGCTGGGCCGGGCCGAACACCTCGCCGCGGAAGCTGTGGGCGACCATGATGTGGTCCCGGACGGTCACGCTGAACACGTTCACTCCTCGCCGTAGGTGATGAGATGGCACAGCGCCGGCAGCCGGCCCGAGGCGAGCCGGTCCAGCACGTCGGGCAGGTCGTCGAAGCGGGACCGGCCGGTGAGCAGCGCGTCGAACGCCGGGTCGGCGAGCAGGTCCAGGGCTAGGGCGAGCCGGTCGGCGTAGCTGCGGTCGGCGCGCCGGGGCGACACCGTGCCGACCTGGCTGCTGCGGATGCGCAGCCGTCGGGAGTGGAACGCGCCGCCGAGCGCGAGCGTGACCGGCCGGTCGCCGTACCAGCTCAGCTCCAGCACGGTGCCCTCGGGACGCAGCAGCTCCAGGCCGCGCTGCAGCCCGTCGGCGGTGGCGCTGGCGTGCACCACCAGGTCGCGACCGCCGGCCGCGTCGGCGGGCGCGGCGAAGTCGGCGCCGAGCGCGGCGGCCACGTCGGCGCGGGCCGGGTCGGCGTCGACCAGCTCGACCCGGACGCCGGGGAAGCGGGCCAGCAGCGCGGTGACCGCGCAGCCGACCATCCCGCCGCCGATCACCGTGACCCGGTCGCCGACCAGCGGCGCGGCGTCCCACAGCGCGTTCACCGCGGTCTCCACGGTGCCGGCCAGCACCGCGCGCTGCGCCGGCACGCCGTCCGGCACGACGGTCACGGCGTCGGCCGGGACCACGTACGCGCTCTGGTGCGGGTAGAGGCAGAAGACGGTACGGCCGAGCAGCCGCTCGTCGCCGGCCTCGACCGTGCCGACGTTGAGGTAGCCGTACTTCACCGGGGCGGGGAAGTCGCCCTCCTGGAACGGCGCGCGCATGGCGGCGTGCTGGTCGGCCGGGACACGGCCGGTGAACACGATCGTCTCGGTGCCGCGGCTGACGCCGGAGAAGCGGGTACGCACCAGCACCTCACCCGGGCCGGGCGAGGCGACGCGCACCGGCCGGATC
>NZ_JAGPXV010000083.1:0-14002 GCF_018070405.1 Micromonospora sp. D75 | reverse complement strand
GTTCTCCGGCGGCGTGCCGTGCATCGTCGAGTACAACATCGACAGCAGCCTCGGCGGCGGCTTCGACGCCGACACCGTCATCCAGCGGTACGCCGAGCTGTACCGTACCCATGACCTGCTCGACGGCGCGCGGCCCGCGCCGTCCCTGCTGGACCAGCGGTTCGCCGCCATCCGGGACACGCTCGGCCTGGCCGACGGCGCGCGGGTGGCGCTGCTGATGGACTTCGACGCCGACTACCCGGGACTGGACGACCCGGAGACGTTCATCCGGATCCTGTCCCCGCTGATCGACCAGGCCCGCCCGTGCGGCATCGACCTGGTCATCGCCCCGGTCGCCACCGCCGGTCTGGACGCGCAGAGCCGCCTGGTCGTCGGCGGCGCCCCGGTGGACGCCCTGTTCCGGCTGTTCGTGCCGAACCGGGTCACCCCCAGCCCCGGCCTGGACGCGGTCGCCGGCGCGCTCGCCGCCGGCACGCTGCCGATGTTCGTCAGCAGCGCCGCCTGGCTGCTCAGCAACAAGCTCAACTACGCCTGGCTCTGGGAGGATCTGGACCTGCTGCCGGAGGACGACCGGACGCTGATCCGCCGGTACGTGCCGCACACCGTCGCGCTCACCGCCGACCAGCTCGACCGGGCGCTGGCCGAACAGGCCGACCTGGTGGCCAAGCCGGCCGGCGGATCGGCCGGGCACGGGGTGCTGATCGGCCGCGAGATGACGGCTGTCGCGTGGGCGGACGGGGTGCGCGCGGCGATCGCCGAGGGGGGCAACATCCTGCAGCGCTACCACGAGGCGGACCGGGTGGCGATGGACTTCGTGCAGATCGAGACCGGTGAGACGGTCACCGCCGATGTCCCGTACAGCCTCGCCCCGTACCTGTTCGGCCGCACCGGTTCCGGCGCGCTGGCCCGGGTCGGCTACCCGGGCTGCGACGAGGTCCTCAACCTGGCCCGAGGCGTCCTCCTGACCGGCATCCTCCTTACCGACTGACCCCCTCCCCGGCCGCCCTTGCCCCGTTGATCAAGGAGTTCGTGTCCTCATCGGGGCGCGTGACCGACCCAAACTCCTTGGTCAACAACGTGGATCCGGGCCGAGGGCGCCGGGCGCGGGTGAGGGGGAGGGGAGGGGGAGGGGAGGGCGCGGTCAGGGGTGGGGGAGGTGGGTGGCCAGGACTCTCAGGGTTTCGGCTGTGGCTATCGCGTCGCTGCGGGCGCTGCCGTGCCGCCCGTCGCTGCTGTACAGCGACGGGTCCGCCACCAGCGGATGGTCGGTCAGGTGCACGTGCAGCGTGCCCAGCCGCTCGGCCACGCCGCGGGTGTGCCGGGACAGCCGGCGCATCCGCTCGCCCAGGCCCGCGCGCAGCGTCTCCGGCACGGCCGGGCTGTGCGACACGTCGAACATGCCCACCGTGATCACGTCCGCGCCGGCTTCCCGCAGCGCGCTGATCATGGCGGTCAGCTCGGCGTCGACCGCGTCCGGGTCGTAGGCGGACCGGAACGCGTCGTTGCCGCCGCACACCACCAGTGCGAGATCCGGCTCGAAGGCCAGCGCGTCGGCGAGCTGAGTGGCCCGCACCTCGTGCGCGCGCAGCCCGCGCCGGCCCAGGTTCAGGTACGCCAGCTCCGGCCGGACGGCGCGCAGCTCGGCGGCGATCCGGTCGGCCCACTGGAGGTCCGGGTAGCCGTCGACCGGCTCGCACAGTCCTTCCGCGACGCTGTCGCCGAGCACCACGAACCGGCGCCACGGGTGCCCGCGCAGCAGCTCGGTGGCCTCGCCCGGACGCAGGCACCACGGATCAGTCGCCTCGGTCAACGTCGATGCCATGATCGGCAGGCTAGCCGAGCGCCCGGCACGGCAAAAGAGGCTCAGCTCAGCAGGGTCAGCAGTTCGCCGGGCCGGGACAGACTGAGGTCGGCCGGTTCGGCCGGATCGTACTGATGGCCCCACGCGGCGGCCACCGCCACCGCGCCGCTGCTGCGGGCGGCGCGCAGGTCCAGCGGCGAGTCGCCCACGTACGCGGCCCGGCCGGCCGGCACGCCGAGCCGCCGGCAGGCCACCTCGACGCCCTCGGGCGCCGGTTTGGGGCGGGTGACCTGGTCGCCACCGAGCACGACCCGGAAGTGACCGAGCAGGCCGACCCGGTCGAGCATGATCTCCGCCGCCCGGTGGCTCGCGCCGGTGAACACGCCCACCGGCACCCGGGCGGCGAGGTCGGCGAGCATCTCCGCGACTCCGGGGTAGACGCTCACCCGCCCGGCCGTCGCAGCCAGTGCGGTGTGGTAGCGGTCGAGGTCAGCGGCGGTGGCGGGGCGCCGGAGCAGGTGCGTCAGCAGGTCGGACGGTGAGCCGATCGAGTAGCCGGCGATGACCTCGGCGTCGGTGTACGACGGGCCGCCACCGGCCCGCACCGCCGCCCGGTACGCCGCCGGCACCACCTCGTGCGACTCGATGAGCGTGCCGTCCATGTCGAAGACGACGGCGTCCACCGGGCGGCTCACGCGGCCCCGGCCCGGTGTGCGGCGGCGAGGCGCTTCGGCGCGCGGGCGTGCCACGCCTCGGTGATCAGCTCGGTCAGGTCGTCCACGGCGATCCGGTCGAGCCGGACCAGCACGGCCGGGTAGCCGTCGAGGTGCGGCGTGGTGAAGTAGACCGCCGGGTCGTCGGCGAGCAGCGCCTCCTTGGCGCCCAGGTCGGGCACCCGGGCGCCGAGGATCGGGCCGTCCGGCGCGGCGTCGCCGAGCGCCTCGAGGTCGCTGCGGCGCAGCGGCCGGTCCCAGACGAACATCTTGTCGCGCACCCGCCAGGCGGGCAGGTCGTCGTACGAGCCGCGCTCGGTGGTCTCCGGCAGGGCCAGCGCGATGCGCCGCACGTCGTCCCAGGTCGCCATGGCCCCGACCCTACCGCCGCCCACCGACACCCCGGCTCAGACCGGCGTGGGGGTCGCCGGTTCCGGGGCCGGGCGGTGGGACCCGCGGGTCAGCAGCAGCGGTCCCACGGTCAGCACCAGGCAGACCACCGACATCACCAGCAGCGCCGGGGTGAGGTCGAGCAGCGCCACCGACCAGCCGCCGAGCAGCGCGCCGACGGGCAGGCCGAGGAACGCCACCGACCCGGAGATGCCCAGCACCCGGGTCTGCAGCTCGCCCGGCACCCGTTGGTAGAGCGACGCGCCGAGCAGCGGGTTCACCGCCGCGATGCCGATGCCGGACAGGAACGTCACCACGAGCACCACGACCAGGTCGTCGCTGAGCGCCAGCGCGAGCAGCCGGGGCGCGCCGCTGAGCGTCAGCCCCAGCGCGAACGTCGTCCCGGCGGGCAGCCGGGTGCCGAACATCGTGAACAGCACGTTGCCCAGCAGCGCGCCGCCCGAGAACACACCGAGCAGCAGGCCGAAGCCGGCCGGGTCGCCGAGCACCTGGTTGACCCAGAGCGGGATCCAGACCGCGACGCTGGCGTTGGCGAACATGTTCGACACCGAGACCACGATCAGCATGATCATCAGCGTCCGGTCGGTACGCAGGTACGCGAAGCCGCCGCGCAGCGCCCGCAGGTAGGGCTCCCGGGGTGCGGGTTGCGTCGGCGCGGGCGGCCGGACCAGCACGCCGATGAGCAGCGCGCAGACCGCGAACGTGGCCGCGTCGATCCAGATGGCCCGGGTCAGCCCGACCCAGTCGATGAGCAGTCCGCCGAGCACCGCGCCGAACAGCGTCATGCCCCGGGCCAGGCCGTCGTAGGCGCTGGTGAGCCGGATCAGCGGCACCCCGGCCCGCTCGGCGGCCGGTTTGAACAGTACGTGCTTGACCCGGTCGCCGATGCCGCGCAGCCCGCCGGCGACCGCCACCAGGACCAGCAGCGTGCCGAACCCGAGCCAGGGGGCCAGCGCCACCACCGCCATCGCGACAGCGCTCGCCGCGTCCACGAACACGGAGGTACGGCGTACCCCGAAGCGGTCCGCCCACGGCGTGGCCAGCGCGCTGGAGAGCATGTACGGCAGCGTCTCCGCCGCCGCGACGAGTCCCATCTTGGTGGGGCTGCCGGTGGTCTCCAGCACCAGCCAGGGGATGGCCACCACGGAGATCCGGGTGCCGAGGTTGGACAGCAGGTCAGCGCCGACCAGGGTGTACAACTCCCGGCGCGGGTTCATGCCGAGCTGCCGATCACGGTGCCCAGCGAGTCGGTGTCGGCGGGATGCGCGGCGGCGTACCGAGCCCGAAGCGCCCGTTTGTCCACCTTCGCGGACCGGTTCAGCGGCAGCGCGTCCACGAACTCCACGGCGCCGGGCGCCCACGTCTCGCTCAGCTCCCGCACCACCAGCGCGATCAGCTCCTCGCCGGTCACCGACGCGCCGGGCGCCGGCACCACGTACGCGTACGGCAGCTCCCCGGCCACCGGGTCCGGCACGCCGATCACGGCGGCGGCCCGCACCTCGGGATGGCCGGCGAGCACGTCCTCGATCGGGCGGGAGTAGATCGGCCAGCTGCGCGCCCGGGTGAGGATGCGGTCCTGCAACCGGTCGACCAGGTAGAGGTAGCCGTCGGCGTCGAGGTGGCCGATGTCGCGGGTGCGGACCCAGCCGTCGACGAGCGTCTCCGCGGTCAGCTCCG
Organism: Micromonospora sp. D75; assembly: GCF_018070405.1. Taxonomy (NCBI): domain Bacteria; kingdom Bacillati; phylum Actinomycetota; class Actinomycetes; order Micromonosporales; family Micromonosporaceae; genus Micromonospora; species Micromonospora sp. D75. Next base: position 9,400 of record NZ_JAGPXV010000083.1, on the reverse strand, counting down.
GCCGGCCGTGGTAGCCGGCGAAGCTCAGCTTCGTCCGGACCCACACCTCGCCGTCGTCGCCGGGCGGCAGCACCTTGCCGTCGGCGTCGCGGATCTCCACCGTCACGTCGCCGTACGGGCGGCCGCAGGAGCGCAGACGCTCCGGGTGCTCCGGGTCCTCGGTCAGCCCGGGCAGCGCGCAGATGACCACCGCCTCGCTGAGGCCGTACACGATGCGCAGGCACGGGCCGAAGCGGGCGATGGCCTGGCGCAGCCGGGCGGGCGCGGCGGGCCCGGCGCCCACGTTGAACATGAACATGGCGGAGAAGTCGGCGCCCGGCAGGTCGGGGTGGTCGAGCACCTCGTAGAGCATCGGCGGGGTGACGAACGTGGAGGTGAGCCGCTCGGCGTCCACTGTCGCGATGAACGCGGCCGGGTCCCACTGTTCGCGCAGGAACAGCACGCCGCCGGTGAACAGGTTGAACAGCGTGGTGATCTGGCCACTGGCCAGCCACATCGGTGAGTGCGACAGGTGCCGCAGCAGCGGGAACCCGGCGCCCCGGAAGTCGGCGGCCAGGGCGAGGATCTGCCGGTAGAAGCTCTCCCGGTGGTGCACCAGCTTCGGCGTGCCGGTGGTGCCGCTGGTCTGCAGGAACGACTCCGGCGCGGGCGCGTCGGCGGGCAGCTCCGCGGCCGGCTCGCCGGCCGTCGCGGTCAGGTCCGGTCCGGCGCCGCCGGGGCCGAGGCAGAGCACCGGTACGCCGGACAGCCCGGCCGCGATCTGGACCGCCTGCGGGTCGCGCGGGTCGTACACGAACGCCTCTGGCGCGGACAGCGCGACGAACTCGTCGACCTCCCGCCGCGAGGTCACCGGGGCGACCCACATGCTCCGGCAGCCCAGCAGGTGCAGCGCCAGTTGCAGCAACGGACCCTCGACCGTGTTGCCGAGCATCACCAGCACGGCCGCGCCGGGGCGTACCCCGTGCCGGCGCAGCGCGGCGGCCAGGCCGCGCACCCGCGCGGCGACCTGGGGGTAGGTGAGGCGGCGTCCGCCGCCGACGAGCGCCTCCCGGTCGCCGAAGCCGGCGAAGAGCTCCAGCGCCTCGTGCACATAGTTCGGCCGGTCGGTCATCGGGCAGCCCCCATCATGGTCCGCGAGCGGCGTCCGGCCAGGTCAGGGCCGGGACATGACGGCAGGTGCCAGGTCGGCGACCGCACCGCCGCCAGCTTCCGAGCCTAGGCAGCGGCGGTCCACCGCGGACAGAGCCGATCGTCGCTGCGTCCCGCGACGTGGGCATTTGATCATGTCGATCAGGTTGATTGACGCTCGTCACCGCCGGAAGCTAGTTTCCGGTCCATCGCCCGGGCCGGTGCCGCCGACCGCGTCACGCCCGGGGCTGCCGACCATGGAGGATCGATGCCGACCCCGAAGAGATGGCACGTCATAGCTTCCGCCGTAACGCTCCTGATCGCCGCCACCCCGGCGGTCACCGCGAGCGCCGGCCCGACCGACACCGACCGCGCCGGGCACGGGCGCGCCGAGTGGGCCGGGACCTGGGCCGCGGCGGTGACCCGCGGGAACACCGTGGGCCTGACCGAGACCGGCCTGAACAACCAGAGCATCCGGATGACCGTGCAGACCTCGGTGGGCGGGCCGCGCCTGCGGGTACGGCTGACCAACCTCTACGGCCAGCAGGCCATCCAGGTCGGCCGCGCCACCATCGCCCGGCCGAACACCGCCACCCCCGACGACCTGTCCGACATCGTCCCGGCCAGCGTCCGCCAGCTGACCTTCTCCGGCGCCGGTTCGGCGACCATCAACAAGGGTGCCGAGCTGCTCAGCGACCCGGTGGCCTTCCCGGTGGCCGAGCAGGAGGACCTGGTGGTCACCCTGTACTTCCCGGTGCTCACCGGGCCGGTCACGTTCCACGGCCAGTCCCGGGTCACCAACTTCATCGGCGCCACCGACCTCACCTCGGCGGCCGACGGCGCCGGCTTCACCATCCGGCCCAACTGCTGCTGGATGTTCCTGTCCGGCATCGACGTGGAGCGCAAGGTGACGCCCGGCTCCGTGGTGGTGCTCGGCGACTCCATCAGCGACGGCAACGGCAGCACCGTCAACGCCGACCGCCGCTGGCCGGACCTGCTCGCCAAGCGGCTGATCGACGCCCGCCCGGAGCCGCGTACGCCGGGCGTGCTCAACCTCAGCCTGGCCGGCAACCGGCTCAACCACGAGGGCACCGAGCCCGGCGCGGGCGACTTCCCCGGCTACTACGAGCTGGGCCCGAACGCGCTGGCCCGGCTCAACGAGGACGTGTTCCCGCAGACCGGGGTGCGTACCGTCATCACCCACCTGGGCATCAACGACATCTGGATGAACGGCGACAGCCCGGAGGCGATCATCGCCTCGCTGCGCCAGCTCAACCGGCAGGTCCAGGCGCGCGGCCTGACCAGCATCGCCGGCACGCTCATGCCGTACGAGGGCAACGGCGGGCCGGGCGTGTGGACGCCGGAGAAGGACGCCACCCGGCAGGCCGTCAACACCTGGCTGCGCGGGCCCGGCCGGGCCGAGTTCGACGGCGTCGTCGACTTCGACGCGGTGATGCGCGACCCGGCGCAGCCCAGCCGGCTGCTGCCGGCGTACGACTCGGGTGACCACATCCACCCGAACGACACCGGAGCCGCGGCGATGGCGAACGCGGTGCCGTTGAAGCTGCTCGGACTGTGACACCGGGCGGGGGCGGCGGTCGACACGACGCCGCCCCCGCCGCCGTTTTCCTGGGGAGGAAAGACAGTGGACGTCAGCGAGATCCTGACCGGGCTCTACAGCGAACAGGGCCGGCAGAACCCCTATCCCTTCTACGCGGCCCTGCACGAGCACGGGCCGATAAACGCCGTTCCGGCCCGCGCCGAGCACAGCACCGTCAGCGCGGTGGCCGGCGGGTACGACATGGTGGACCAGATCCTGCGCGATCCCGGCTGGTACAAGGGCTTCCCGCCCGGCTGGGAGGAGCAGGAGATCCTGCGGACGTTCCTGACGTCGATGATGTTCGTCAACCCGCCGGACCACACCCGGATGCGCGCGGTGTTCGCGAAGACGTTCACCCCGCGCCGGCTGGTCGCGCTGGAGCCGGTGATCGAGCGGGTCGTCGCCGAACGCCTGGACCACATGGCCGAGGTGGGCGCCGACGGGCACGAGGTGGACTTCGTGGCCGACTTCGCGTACCCGGTCCCGGCGCTGGTGATGGCCGAGTTCATCGGCCTGCCCCCGGCCGACCTGGCCTGGTACCGGCAGCGGGTCGACTGGATCGACGAGTACATGGACGTGTCCGGCAAGACGCCGGAGCGGCTGGCCCGGGCCAACCAGGCCGCCGAGGAGCTGCGCGTCTACTACCGCGACCTGATCGCCCACCGGCGCCGTACGCCCGGCCACGACCTGATCAGCGGGCTGGTCGAGGTGCTCGACGCGGGCGGCGTCGACCTCACCGAGGACGAGTTGATCAGTAACCTGATCGTGCTGTTCAACGCCAGCTTCGTCACCACCGTCTACATGTTCAGCAACGGCCTGCCGCTGCTGCTGGAGCACCCGGACGTGACCGCCGCGCTACCCGGTGACGACGCGCTGGCCCGGGGCTGCGTGGAGGAGGTGCTGCGGATGGAGAGCCCGGTGCACTTCCTGGCCCGCTCCGCGCCCGCCGGCGTCGACCTCGGCGGCGTGCCGGTCGACCGGGACGACAACGTGCTGCTGCTGATCGCCGCCGCCAACCGCGACCCGGCCCGCTTCCCCGACCCGGACCGCTTCGACCCGCGCCGTCCCGGCCCGCCGTCGCTGGCCTTCGGCGTCGGGCTGCACTTCTGCCTCGGCTCGGCGGTGTCCCGGCTGGAGGGCCGGCTGGCGCTGCCGCGCCTGTTCGCGCGCTTCCCGCGGCTGGCCGTCACCCAGCCGTACACGTACAGCGGGAGCCTGTTCCTGCGCGGCATCGACAAGCTCTTCGTCACCACAGGGGAGGCCGGATGACACTCGATCCGCAGGTGGTCGCGTGGCGGACCGCGCGGGCCGCCGCCGGGACCGTGCCGCTCTACACCCAGACCCTGGCCGAGGCCCGCGCCGCCGACCTCGCCGCGATCCGCGCCGGCTCCGGCGCGGTCGAGCCGGTCGCCGAGGTACGCGACACGACGGTGCCCGGCCCGGCCGGGCCGCTGCCGGTGCGGATCCACCGGCCGGACGGCGACGGCCCGCTGCCGACTCTCGTCTACTTCTTCGGTGGCGGCTGGACGCTCGGCAGCGTCGACACCGCCGACGGAATCTGCCGGCGGCTGGTCAACCTGACCGGCGCGCAGACCGTGACGGTCGGCTACCGGCTCGCCCCGGAGCATCCGTTCCCGGCGGCGGTGGAGGACTGCCATGCCGCGGTGCGGCACCTCGCCGCGCACGCCGCCGAGTTCCGCGTCGACCCGGACCGGCTGGCGGTCGGCGGGGACAGCGCGGGCGGGACCCTGGCCGCCGCGGTGACGCTGCTGGCCCGCGCGGCCGGCGGTCCCCGGGTCGCCGCCCAGCTGCTGGTCTATCCGAACACCGACCAGCGGCCCGGGCACCGCCCCGGCGACGACGAGGACCCGATGCTGTTCAACAGGCACTCGGTGGGCTGGTACCGGAGCCACTACCTGGCCGACCCGGGCGACGCGGCGCACCCGCTGGCGTCTCCGCTGCTCGCCGAGGACCTGGGTGGCCTGCCCCCGGCGCTCGTGATCACCGCCGGGTACGACCCGCTGTGCGCCGAGGGCCGGCGGTACGCCGAGCGGCTGGGCGAGGCCGGCGTGCCCACCGAGACGGCCCACTACCCGGGGATGGTGCACGGGTTCTTCGCCATGCCCGGCGTGTTCGACGCGGGCCGGCAGGCCCAGGAGCGGGCCGCCGCCTTCCTGCGCCGCACGTTCGGGCTCGACCCGGCGCACGCGGCGGCGGGTGCCGACCATGGCTGACGCGGCGGACGGCTTCGTGCCGCCGGTCAGCCTGGCCGACTTCGCCGCGCTGGCCCGGGCGGTGCTGCCGCCCGACGTGTGGGACTTCGTCGACGGCGGCAGCGGCGCCGAGACCGCCCTGGCCGCGAACCGGGCCGCGCTCGATCGGGTGGCGGTGCTGCCCCGGATGCTGGCCGGCGTGGACGACCCGTCCACCGAGGCGGCGCTGCCCGGCGGCCGGGCCGCGTTGCCGGTGGCTGTCGCGCCGATGGCGTACCAGCGGTTGCTGCACCCCGACGGCGAGCCCGCGCTCGCGGCGGCGGCCCGCGCGGCGGGCGTGCCCTACGTGGCCAGCACGCTGGCCAGCACGCCGATCGAGGAGATCGCGGCGACCGGCGCGACGGTGTGGTTCCAGCTGTCCTGGCTGCGCGACCGGGCGCTGGTGGCCGACCTGCTCGACCGGGCGTCGGCGGCCGGCTGCGCGGCGGTGATGGTGACTGTGGACGTGCCGGTGCTCGGGCGGCGCCTGCGCGACGCCCGCAACGGGTTCGCGCTGCCGCCGCACGTCACCGCCGCGAACCTGCCCGGCGGCCGGGACGACCTGGCGCACCAGGGCACCCCCGGCGTGTCGGCGGTGGCGGTGCACACCGGCGCGGTCTTCGCCCCGGCGCTGAGCTGGGCGGACCTGGAGTGGCTGCGGGAGCGTACCCGGGTGCCGTTGCTGGTCAAGGGCATCCTGGACGCGCGCGACGCGGTCCGCGCGGCGGACGCCGGCGTGGACGCCGTGGTGGTCTCCAACCACGGCGGACGGCAGCTCGACGCCGCCCCGGCCAGCGCGAGCGTGCTGCCCGAGGTGGTCGAGGCGGTCGACGAGCGGTGCGCGGTGCTGCTGGACAGCGGCGTCCGCGGCGGCGTCGACGTGCTGCGCGCGCTGGCGCTGGGCGCGGACGGCGTGCTGCTGGGCCGGCCGCTGCTCTGGGCCCTGGCCGCCGGTGGCCGGGCCGGCGCCGAGGCGGCGCTCGCGCTGCTCGCGGCGGAACTGCGCGACGCGCTCATCCTCAGCGGCTGCCCGGACCCGGCCTCGGCCCGGCGGCTGCGCACCCGGATCGGAGGCTGACGTGGAACCGGTCGACCTGGCCGTCACGGCGCTGCACGGCAGTGTCGGCGACCCGGCGCTGAACTCGATGAACTTCCTCAACGAGGTGGCGCAGCACTACCCGGACGCGGTGTCGCTGGCGGCCGGGCGGCCGTACGAGGAGTTCTTCGACTCGGCGGTGCTGCACACGTACCTGGACCGCTTCCGCCGCCACCTCGCCGAGGACGTCGGGCTGGACCGGGCCGGCGTGGACCGGACGCTGCTGCAGTACGGCCGGACCAAGGGCGTCGTGCACCACCTGATCGCCCGGCACCTCGCCGTGGACGAGGGGCTCACCGTCGACCCGGAGTCGATAGTGGTGACAGTCGGCTGCCAGGAGGCGATGTTCCTGGTGCTGCGCGCGCTGCGGACCGGCCCGGCGGACGTGCTGTTCGCTGTCGCGCCCACGTACGTCGGGCTCACCGGCGCGGCCCGTCTGGTCGACCTGCCGGTGCGCCCGGTGGCCGGCGGGCCTGACGGCGTCGACCTGGCCGACCTGCGCGCCGGGGTGCGCCGCGCCCGCGCGGAAGGGCTGACGCCCCGGGCCTGCTACGTGATGCCCGACTTCGCCAACCCGTCCGGCGTCAGCATGGGCACCGGGCAGCGGCGGCGGCTGCTGGAGCTGGCCGCCGAGGAGAACCTGCTGCTGATCGAGGACAACCCGTACGGCCTGTTCCCGGCCGACGGCACCGCGCGGCGGCCCACGCTCAAGGCGCTGGACACCGCACGCCGGGTGGTCTACCTCGGCTCGTTCGCCAAGACCGTGCTGCCCGGGGCCCGGGTCGGCTACGTGGTCGCCGACCAGCGGGTGGGGGAGGCCGACGGCACAGTGGTCCCGTTCGCCGACCACCTCGCGAAGATCAAGAGCATGGTCACCGTGAACACGTCACCGATCAGCCAGGCGGTGATCGGCGGCGCGCTGCTGGCGCACGACTGCTCGCTGGTGGCCGCGAACGTGCGGGAACGGGCCGCGTACGCCCGCAACCTGCGCCACCTGGTCGACGGCCTGGCCCGGCGCTTCCCGGCCGGCGGCCCGGTCACCTGGACCGTCCCGGCGGGCGGCTTCTTCGTGGTGGTGAGCGTCCCGTTCCCGGTCGACGACGCGCTGCTGCACCGCTCGGCTCGCGAGTACGGCGTGCTCTGGACGCCGATGGCCCACTTCTACGATGCGGGCACGCCGGTGAATGCGTTGCGGCTGTCGGTGAGCGCTGTCACACCGGAGTCGATCGATCTCGGGCTGGACCGGCTCGCCGCGCTGGTCACGGACACCATGGCCGGCAGCGTGACGCCGGAGTGTCAGGGTTCCGGCACACTACGTGTTTCCTGACGCTGTTCGTCTGTTGATAATGGACCAATGGTTGCCTGGGAGTACGCGTTGCTCGTTCGTCGGTATCAGGGTCAGGGACGCAATTTCCACGTCTCGTTCGTGTGGTACGGCCCGGACGGGTCACGCACCGACGTGACCGCGTACGGCGACACCGCCATCGCGCACCTGAACCGGGTCGGCCGGGAGGGCTGGGAACTGGTCTCCGCCGCCGAGGACGTGAACAACGTGCAGGGCAGCACCGAGGTCCACCGCTACCACCTGAAGCGCCCGCTGCGCTGACCCCGTAACCGCCGGCACCCCGGGAGACTCCTTCTCCCGGGGTGCCGCTTCGTGTTGTCGGGTGCTCAGCCCAGGTCGACCGAGGGGTAGAGCGGGAACGGCGTGAGCAGGTCGGCGGCCTGCTTGCCGACGGACTCGGCGACCGCCGGGTCCAGCACGTACTTCGCCTTCGACGGCGCGCCGTCCGGGCCGGTGCCGGGCGTGGTCTGGCTGAGCACGGTGTGGATCAGCTCGGCGGTGGCGTCCATCTCGGCGGCGCCGAGGCCCCGGGTGGTCAGCGCCGGGGTGCCGATGCGGATGCCGGAGGTGTACCAGGCGCCGTTCGGGTCCTGCGGCACCGAGTTGCGGTTGGTCACGATGCCCGAGTCCAGCAGCGCCTGCTCGGCCTGCCGGCCGGTCAGGCCGTACCCGGACACGTCGATGAGCACCAGGTGGTTGTCGGTGCCGCCGGTGACCAGCGTCGCGCCCCGGCGCAGCAGCCCGTCGGCGAGCGCCTGCGCGTTGTCCACGATCCGCTGGGCGTAGTCGGCGAAGTCGGGGCGGCGTGCCTCGGCCAGCGCGACCGCCTTGGCGGCCATCACGTGCGGCAGCGGCCCGCCGAGCACCATCGGGCAGCCCCGGTCGACCTGGTCGGCCAGCTCCGGGCCGCAGAGCACCATGCCGCCGCGCGGGCCGCGCAGCGACTTGTGCGTGGTGGTGGTGACGATGTGCGCGTGCGGCACCGGGTCGAAGTCGCCGGTGAAGACCTTGCCGGCGACCAGCCCGGCGAAGTGGGCCATGTCGACCATGAAGGTGGCGCCGACCGAGTCGGCGATCTCCCGCATGATCCGGAAGTTCACCTTCCGCGGGTACGCGGAGTAGCCGGCGACCAGGATCAGCGGCTTGAACTCGCGGGCCGCCTCGGCCACCCGGTCGTAGTCGATCAGCCCGGTGGCCGGGTCGGTGCCGTAGCTGCGCTGGTCGAACATCTTGCCGGAGATGTTCGGCCGGAAGCCGTGGGTGAGGTGCCCGCCGGCGTCCAGCGACATGCCCAGCATCCGCTGGTTGCCCAGCTCGCGGCGCAGCGCGAACCAGTCGGCCTCGGTGAGGTCGTTCACCTGCCGGGCCTGCGCCTTGCGCAGCGCGGGGGACTCGACCCGGTCGGCCAGGATCGCCCAGAACGCGACCAGGTTGGCGTCGATGCCCGAGTGCGGCTGCACGTAGGCGTGCGACGCGCCGAACAGCTCGCGGGCGTGCTCGGCGGCGAGCGCCTCGACCGTGTCGACGTTCTGGCAGCCGGCGTAGAAGCGGCGCCCGACGGTGCCCTCGGCGTACTTGTCGCTGAACCAGTTGCCCATGGCCAGCAGCGTCGCCGGGGAGGCGTAGTTCTCGCTGGCGATGAGCTTGAGCGACTCGCGCTGGTCGGCCAGTTCCGCGGCGATGGCGTCGGCGACACGCGGCTCGACGCCGCGGACGACCTCCAGCGCGCTGCGGAAGGCGGTGGACTCGGCGTTGCGCGACATGCGACCTCCAGGTGACGTGCGGAAGGCCCAGGCGCTCGGCATGCGTCCTCATGACGAGGCCGCTCCCCGATGGTGCTCCATCTCCACGCGCCAGTCACGGCCCGTGCCGATCCTACCGGCCCGGCCCGGACCTGCGGGGTTGGGCCGCCCGTCCCGGCGACTGAACCCCGCGACGCGAGCGGGACCGCCCCACAGCCGCGGGGCGGGACCGCGCGC
>NZ_JAGPXV010000829.1:0-2112 GCF_018070405.1 Micromonospora sp. D75 | reverse complement strand
GCCCGAACACCGCGCGCAGGTCGACCTCGGACCAGTCCGGCTCGATCCGGCCCGACTCCGCCTTCGCCAGATCGAGCAGCTCGTTGACCAGCCCCAGCAGGTCACCGGCGGAGGACCGGATCAGCCCCACCTGGCGGGCCTGCTCGCCGGTGAGCGGGTCGGAGGCGGAGTCGGCCAGCAGCCGGGCCAGACCGATGATCGCGGTGACCGGCGCGCGCAGCTCGTGACTGACGTTGGCGAGGAACCGGCTCTTCGACTCGCTCGCGGCCCGCAGCTGCGTGGACTTCTCCTCCAGCTCGGCGTAGAGCGCCACCACGCCCCGGTTGGTCTCCTCCAGCTCCTCGGTGAGCTGGTTGTAGAGCGCCATCACGCCCCGGTTGGTCTCCTGCAGTTCGGAGTTGAGCACCGCCAGCTCGTCGCGCTGGCTGCGTACCTCGTCGAGGGCCGCGATGAGCTGGGAGTTCTGCGCGGCCAGCTCGTCCAGCGCGGAGGCCGGAGCACGCTCGGCCAGCTCGGCCCGGAGCCGGCTGGCGCGTTCCGGCGTCAGCTCCTCGGCGTGGTCGGGCACCCGTCTGGACATCCTCACGACGGTATCGCCCTCGACGGCCACGACCTGCAACGTGTCCACCAGACGCGCGACGGCGCCGGACTTCGGCTCGTACCGGCCGCCTGGCAGTGGACGCAACGGCGACAGGTCGACCTGGAGGATCCGGCGGCCCACGGCGTCCCGGTCGAGAGCGAACGTGACGTCCGCGCCGTCGGCGCCGCTCAACAACTCCCGGGCCACCTCGCTGAGCGCGGTGGCGATCCGCACCTGGTCCTGGTGTTCCAGCCCGACCGCCGCGGCCACCTCGCGGCCGCGCTGCCGAACCAGAAAGATGTCCTGCTCGACCCGGAGCGCGAGGTGCAGAAGGGGTTCGGTCATGCCGCCCCCCGCGCGACCAGCACGCAGGCGTCGTCGCGACGGATGCCGGCGTCGCGCAGGAGCGTCGCGGCCGCCAGCAACGGGTTGCGCCCGGCCAGCCCGGGGTAGTCGTCCAGGTCCCAGCGATCCACCACCCCGTCACTGTGCATGACCAGGGTGGAGTCATGCGAGAAGGGGTAGTCGTACCCGCGGATCGCCGGACGCTGGTGCCCGGCGATGCCCGGCAGCGAGACGAGCCCGCGCCGCCGCTCGCCCGGCGCGACGATCATCGCGGCGATGTTGCCCAGGCCGGCGAAGCGGAGCAGCCCGGCGGCGGGATCCGGTTCGGCCACCGCGAGCGCCGCGCCCCGGGTGTGCGACATGGCGGCGTGCAGGTGCCGCACCACGACATCCGGCGGCCCGTCCGGCGCCGAGCGGAACGCGGACACGGCGGCCCCGGTCGCGGCGGCGGCCAGTGGCCCGTGGCCGAGGCCGTCGGAGACCAGCACCTGCCGCCGGCCGTCGACCTGGCGGACCGCGTACCCGTCGCCGCTGTCTTGCTCGCCGGTGATCGGCCGGGCCAGCCCGCCGGCCCAGTCCGGCGTGGGCGGTGCGGCGTCCCAGACCTGGACGACCAGGACGGTGCCCCGGCCGGGCGTCGAGTAGCCGTCGAACCGGCTCGACTGCCGGGTGATCGCGCCGAGCCCGATGCCGAGCGTGCCGGCGGTGGAGTGGCCGTCGACCGACGAGAGCGTCAGGTCGGCCATGCCGGGGCCGGAGTCGATGGCCACCAGTTCCACCCCGGCCCGTCCGGCCCGGCGCGCCGGGCGCAGCAGGAGCGTGCCCTCGCGGGCGTGCTTGACCAGGTTGCTGGTGATCTCGGCGGTGACGATGGCCAGGTCCGCGACACGATCGGTGCTCAGTTCGAGCTGCCGGCCGAGACGCTCGGCGGCCCGGCGTACGCCGCCGGCGGTCGCGCCGTTGTCGACCCGGAACCACACCCCGTGGTCGGGGACCACGTCGGCGGTCATCGCGACCACTTGGTGACGGTGATCCTCGTCCCCTCGCCGACAGCCGTCTGGATGTCGAAGTCGTCCACCAGCCGGCGGGCCCCGCTGAGCCCGAGGCCCAGCCCGCCCCCCGTGGTGTAGCCGTCGGTCAGCGCCAGGTCGAGGTCGGGGATGCCCGGCCCTTCGTCGGCGAAGAGG
>NZ_JAGPXV010000828.1:0-2123 GCF_018070405.1 Micromonospora sp. D75 | reverse complement strand
CAAGCGGGCCGTGGAGGGCGCGGCCCGGACGGTCGAGGTGACGCTGACCGGCGGCCGGGTGGCGAGCGTGGCCACCACGGCGGGCGAGGGGCCGATCCCGGCCGGCAGCACCGTGCTGCTGGGCCGCGAGGCCGGTGCCGACGCGCTCGCCGCGCTGCGGCCCGGCGACGCGGTGGACGTGACCTGGCGGCCGCGGGCCTCCGACGGCGGTGACCTGCGCGCCGCCGTGGGCGGCGGCAACGTGCTGGTCCGCGACGGCGTGGTGCAGACCATCGCCGACGCGTCGCTGGCCCCGCGCACAGCTGTCGGTTTCTCCGCCGACGGACGCAAGATGATCATGATGACGGTGGACGGCCGGCAGGTGGACAGCCGTGGCGTCACGCAAACCGAGATGGGCCGCATGATGGCCGAGTTGGGCGCCGCGAACGCGCTCAACCTCGACGGCGGCGGCTCCTCCACGCTGCTCGCCCGGGAGCCGGGCGCGGCCACGGTCCAGGTGGAGAACAGCCCGTCCGACGGCAGCGAGCGGCCGGTACCGAACGGGCTCGCCGTCTACGCCCCGAAGGGCAGCGGCCGGCTCACCGGCTACTGGCTGGAGACCGCCAGCGACCCGACCGCCGCGCCGGGCGTCGCACCGGTGCGCGGCGGCCGGCCGGACCGGGTCTTCCCCGGCCTCACCCGCCGGCTCACCGCCGCCGGATACGACGAGACGTACGGCCCGGCCGCCGGCGAGCCGCGCTGGCACGCCACCCACGGACGGGTCGACGGCGACGGCGTGTTCCGGGCCGCCGTCCCCGGCCGCAGCACCGTCACCGCCGCCCGCGGCCGGGCCCGCGGCACCATCGAGCTGACGGTGCTCGGCCCGCTGCAGCGGATCGACGGCACCGTCGACCGGGTCGGCCTGGACCGCGCCGGTGACAGCGGCCTGTTCGGCGTGGTCGGCTACGACGCCGAGGGCAACACCGCGCCGATCGAGCCGGCCGACCTGAAGCTGGAGTACGACAGGGACCTGCTCTCCGTCACCCCCACCGCCGACGGCAACCTGTCCGTCAAAGCGCTCGCCGCGACCGGCTCGGCGCTGGTCACCGCACGGGTCGGCAACCACAGCACGGTCCTGCCGGTGACCGTCGGGCTCACCGACGTGCCGGTGGCCGGGTTCGACGACGCGGCGTCCTGGAAGTTCAGCCAGGCCCGCGCCTCCGGGTCGGTCGCACCGGCGGAGGGGCACACCGGGGGCGGGCTGCGGATGTCGTACGACTTCAGCCAGTCCACCGGCACCCGGGCCGCGTACGCCGACCCGCCCGCGTGGATCGACGTACCGGGCCAGCCGCAGGCGTTCGGCATGTGGATCAAGGCCAACGGCACCGGCGAGTGGCCCAGCCTGCACCTGCACGACGCGCAGGACACCCAGTTCGTGCTGCGCGGCCCGTACCTGGACTGGACCGGCTGGCGCTACGTCGAGTTCGCCGTACCGCCGGGCGTGCAGTACCCGGTGCGGGTGCGCCGGTTCTACGTGGCCGAGACCGACCCGGCCAAGCAGTACCGCAGCGAGGTCGTGATCGACGACCTGGTGGCCCGGGTGCCGCCGGACGTGCAGGCGCCGCCGGAGCCGAACCGCACCGACCGGGTGGTGCTGCGCGACGGCACTGTGGACGGGGCGCCCTGGCGCTTCGCGGTGCTCTCCGACGCCCAGTTCGTCGCCGCGAACCCGGACAGCGACCTGGTCGCCCAGGCCCGCCGTACGCTGCGCGAGGTCCGCGCCGCCCGGCCGGACTTCCTGATCATCAACGGCGACTTCGTGGACACCGCCTACCCGGCCGACTTCGCGCTGGCCAAGCGCATCCTGGACGAGGAGCTGGGCGGCGAGGTGCCGTATCACTACGTGCCCGGCAACCACGAGATCATGGGCGCGCCGATCGACAACTTCCGCAGCGTCTTCGGGGACACCTCGCGCGTCTTCGATCACCGGGGCACCCGGTTCCTCACGCTCAGCACGGCCACCGGCTCGCTGCGCGGCGGCGGGTTCGACCAGGTGGAGCTGCTGCGCCGGACGCTCGACCAGGCCGCCGGCGACCGCTCGGTGGGCTCGGTGGCGGTGCTGTTCCACCACCCGCCGCGCGACC
>NZ_JAGPXV010000827.1:0-2140 GCF_018070405.1 Micromonospora sp. D75 | reverse complement strand
TTGGTGATCCACATCTTGGTGCCGTTGAGCACCCAGTCGCCGCCGTCGCGGCGGGCCCGGGTGAGCATGCCGGCCGGGTCCGAGCCGAAGTCCGGTTCGGTCAGCCCGAAACAGCCGATCGCCTCGCCGGCGGCCATCCGGGGCAGCCATTCGCGCTTCTGCTCCTCGGAGCCGAACCGCCAGATGGCGTACATGGCCAGCGAGCCCTGCACCGAGACCAGGGACCGCAGGCCCGAGTCGCCCGCCTCCAGCTCGAAACAGGCGAGGCCGTACGCGACGGACGAGGTGCCGGCGCAGCCGTAGCCCTCCAGGTGCATCCCGAGCACGCCCAGCTCACCGAGTTCCCGGGCCAGTTCCCGCACCGGCAGCCGGCCCGCCTCGTACCAGCCGGCGACCTCGGGCCGGATCCGCCGGTCCACGAAGCCGCGCACGGCGGTCTGGAGTTCCCGGGTGTCGTCGTCGACGAGCGTGTCCACACCGAAGTAGTCGAGGGCGGACGCGGGGACGGTCAGTGTCACGTACGGGTTCCTTCCAGGTGGGCGAGGACGCCGCGGGCCACGGCGACGGCCATCGCGTCGAGCGCGTCGGTGGTCATCGCCGCCATGTGCGGGGTGGCGAGGACACGGGGGTGGCGCAGCATCGGGTCGTCGGCGGCGGGTGGTTCCGGCGCGAACACGTCGACCGCGTAGCCGCGCAGCCGGCCGGCGTCGAGCGCGGCGAGCACCGCCGCGCCGTCCACCACCCCGGCCCGCGCGGTGTTGACGAGCAGCGCGTGCGGCCGCATCCGGGCCAGCGCGGCGGCGCCGATCAGGCCGGTGGTCTGCGGCGTCTGGGGCACGTGCAGGCTGACCACGTCCGATTCGGCGAGCAGCCGGTCCAGGTCGACCAGGTGTACGCCGTCCGGCGGCTCGGTGACCGCCACGTCGTACCCGAGGACCGTCATGCCCATCCCGCGGGCGCGGGCGGCGACGCCCCGGCCGATCGCGCCGAGGCCGACGAGTCCCAGCGTGCGGCCGGTGAGCATGGTGCCGGTCAGTCCGGCGGCGACGACCGAGCCGGGCAGTGACCGGCCGGGCGGGAATCCGCCGGAGGCCAGCGTCGCCACGGCGGGGGTGAGCTGCCGGGCGAGCGCGAGCGCGGCCAGCACGACGAACTCGGCCACCGACTCGGCGTTGGCGCCGGGCGTGCCGACCACCGGGACGCCGAGCCGTTGCGCGGCGGCCAGGTCGATGCCGTCCAGCCCGGCGCCGTGCCGGCCGACGACCTTGAGCCGGGGCGCGGCCTCCAGCATCGCGGCGGTCACCGGCGAGGAGCGCACCACGAGCGCGTCGGCGGTGGCGAGCGGCCCGGCGGCGAGCGCGGCGGGGTCGGTGAGGTGGGCGACGCGTACCTCACCGGCGGCGTGCAGCAGCCGCATCCCGGCCTCGGCGATGGGCTCGGTGAGCAGGATCTGAGGGGACATTGCCGTCCTTACCAGCCGGTGTAGCAGGTCACCGGCACGCTGTAGAAGTCGCGGGCGTAGCCGCCCTGCTCGCGGGGGCCGTGGTTGGAGGCCCCGGTGCCGCCGAACGGCAGGTGCAGTTCGGTGCCGGCGGTGGGCAGGTTGACGGTGACGATGCCGGCGCGGGCGTCGCGCTTGAACCGTTCGGCGGCGGACAGGGAGGTGGTGACGATCCCGGCGGACAGCCCGTAGTCGGTGTCGTTGGCCAGCTCGATCGCCTCGTCGAGGTCGTCGGCGCGGATCACGCAGGACACCGGGCCGAAGATCTCCTCCCGGGCCACCCGCATGTCGTTGTGCGCGCCGACGAGCAGGGTGGGCCGCATGAACTGCCCGTCGTGCGTGCCGCCGGCCGCCACCGCCGCGCCCTCGTCGCGTCCGATCCGGACGTAGTCGAGGTTCTGGTCGAGCTGGCCGGTGCTGACCACCGGGCCGAGCTGGCTGTCCGGGTCGAGCGGGTCACCGACGCGCAGCGCCCGCGTCGCCTCGGCCAGCGCCGCGACGAACCGGTCGTGGATGCCGGCCGTCACGATCAGCCGGCTGGAGGCGGTGCAGCGCTGGCCGGTGCTGAAGAAGCTGCCGTCCAGCGCGCAGCGCACCGCCACGTCCAGGTCGGCGTCGTCGCAGACCACGAGCGGGTTC
>NZ_JAGPXV010000826.1:0-2158 GCF_018070405.1 Micromonospora sp. D75 | reverse complement strand
GTACAGCTTCGGCCTGCTCGACATCGTCGAGACGGCGCAGGCGACCCGGCGGGACGTGGGCGAGGTGGCCTCGGTCTACTTCGTGCTCTCCGACCGGTTCCGGGTGGACGCGCTGCTGTCGAAGATCTCCCTGCTGCCGCGCGAGGACCGGTGGCAGACGCTGGCCCGGATGGCGCTGCGCTACGACCTGTACGCCGCGCTGGCCGCGCTCACCGCCGAGGTGCTCGGCTCCACCCCGGACGACGTGCCGCCGGTGGAGCGGGTGCAGGAGTGGGAGCAGGCGAACGCCACCTCGATCCACCGGGCGCACCGGGCGATGGGGGAGTTCGACGAGTCCCGCGCCGACCTGTCCGCGCTGTCGGTGCTGCTGCGCCAGATCCGTACCCTGGTCCGGACCTCGGCGGCGGCCTGACCGCAGACGCGCGCGTGGCCCGGTGGTCGGTTCCCCGCCCACCGGGCCACCGCCGTTTCCGCCCTCACCCGGTCATCGGGGCGTAGACGACGATGTTGTTGAGGTAGCTTCCGGCCGTCTTGTCGAACACCCCACCGCAGGTCACCACGCGCAGGGCGGGCACGGCCGACGGACCGTAGACCTGCGCGGCGGGAAAGGCGGTCTTCGGGTACGACCCGACCTCGCGCACCGTGAACGTGGCGGACCTGCCGTCCTGCCGGGTGACCACTATCGTGTCGCCGGCCACCAGCGCGCCGAGGTTGAAGAACACCGCCGGGCCGAGCTGGGCGGAGTCGACGTGGCCCACGATCACCGCGTTGCCGGCCTCGCCCGGGCTGGCGCCGGGGGAGTACCACCCGGCCTTCATGGCCTGGTCCAGCGGGGGCACCTGGACCGTGCCGTCCGGGTTCGTGCCGAGCGACATGATGTCGGCCCGCACCCCGATACGGGGGATCGAGATGGTCGTCGGCGCGGACCGGGGCAGTGGAGCCGGGGCGGCGCCGTTCGGGCTCGTCGCGCCCGCTGGGCCCGTTGCTGCCGGAGCGCCCGGGACCGCTGCGGCCCCCGGGGCGGCCGCGGTGCCCGGGGCGGCGCCGGGTGGGCCGGTCGTCGGGCCGGGCGTCGCGGGGCCGACGGCGCCCCCGGCGGCGTCCGCCGTCGGCAGGCCGGTGCCGTCCGGCGTCAGCTGACCCTCGGCGTCCGGCCCCGGTTGGCCCTCGGCGTCCGGGTCTGCTTGGGGGCCGGTGGTGACCGGGGCCGCCTGCCCGAGCGGCTGCGGCGGGGACGGTGGCGGGACGGTCCGGACGGACGCGCCGATCAGACCGGCCCCGGCCATGGCGAGCAGGACGACGACGGCCGTGCCGGCGGCACGCCACGGACTTCCGTGACGGCCGCCGGCCCGGGTCGTCGTCCGGTCAGACCAGGTCACCGGCCCGCCGCCGGCGCAGCAGCACCAGGCCGCCCAGTGCCGCGGCGCCGATCATGCCCGCGCCACCGGTGGCGAGGGTACGGTCCACGCCGGTGGTCGTCATGCCGCCGTCGCCGCCGTCGACCCCACCGCGCGGCAGGACCACCAGCTCGCCCTCACCGCAGGAGCCCCGCAACTCGTACCGGCCCGGCCGGGCGTCGTGCGAGACGGTGGCCTCGCCGTAGTAGACGAAGTCCTTCCCGTGCTCCCAGCCGTCCTTGCCGTCCTTGCCGTAGTCGCGCTCGGCGTCCTTGCCGTAGTCGCCCTTGTCGTCCTGCCAGGCGCCTCCGCTCGCCTGCCAGTCGTCCTTGTCGCCCGGCCAGTCGTTCTTGCCGCCCGGCCAGGAGCCGTGCTCGTCCTTGCCGTCCTTGCCCTTGTCGTCCGGCCGGCCGCCACGGTCGACCTTGCCGTGCTCGTCCTTGGCGTCCTTGCCGTGCTGTTCCTTGCCGTCGGGGCCGTGCGCGTCCTTGGTCCAGTCCGGCCCGCCCGGCTTCTCCTTCTCCCAGCCCGGCTCGGCGTCCTGGCCGTACTCGTCGTGCCCCTGCCAGTCGCCGGGGTCGACGGCCGCGCCGGCCCCCGCGCCGCCCGGCTGCGGCTGCCCTTCCGGCTGGCCGGCCGGCGGCTGGGGCTGGTCCGCCGGGGGCTGCGGCATGCCGTCGCCACCCGGGCCGTTGCCGCCGGGACCGTTGCCGCCCGGACCGTTGCCACCCGGACCGTTGCCACCCGGGCCGTTGCCGCCC
>NZ_JAGPXV010000825.1:0-2168 GCF_018070405.1 Micromonospora sp. D75 | reverse complement strand
GTCTCGGCAAGCCCGGTGTACGCGCCCCGGTGGGCCTGCGGGTAGAGATCGCGGTCGCCCCACAGCTCGGCCAGCCGGGGCGGCACCCGGGCCGGCAGCGGGCCGCCCGCGCGCCCGGCGGTGAGCAGCCGGTCGGCCAGCGACGTGGCCCGGATCCGGTCCAGCTCGACGCCGCAGGCGGACGCCGCGGCGAGCACCCAGGTCAGCGGCTCCTCCACCTGGGCGAGCGTGCCGTGGAAGTCGAAGAGCACCGCCTCCACGGGCCGGCGGGACGGGCGCGGGCCCACGACGTCGTCGGCGCCGCTGGCGGCATGGGGCAGTTCGGTACGGTCCGGCACGTCGTGCACCCTACCGACCCGCTCCGACCGTCCTGCCGGATGGCCTTGACCGGTACTCGTCGGCCGTACCGATTAATCTTGGATCCATGTCGAGCCCCGCCGAGCGGTACGCCGCGGCGCGCCGCCGGGCCGCGCAGGCCTCCGCCTTCCCGGCCCTGGACGAATTCTCCCTGGATCTCGGGTTCGATCTCGACGACTTCCAGCGCGAGGCGTGCGAGGCGCTGGAGCGGGGCAGCGGCGTGCTGGTCTGTGCGCCCACCGGCGCCGGCAAGACCGTGGTGGGCGAGTTCGCGGTGCACCTGGCGCTGCGCGGCCGGCCCGGCGGCGACGCGCCGGCCGCCCGCCGCAAGTGCTTCTACACCACGCCGATCAAGGCGCTGTCCAACCAGAAGTACCACGACCTGGTGGACCGCTACGGCGCCGAGCAGGTCGGCCTGCTCACCGGCGACAACGCGATAAACGGCGACGCGCCGGTGGTGGTGATGACCACCGAGGTGCTGCGCAACATGCTCTACGCCGGCTCGGCCACCCTCGAGGGCCTGGCGTACGTGGTGATGGACGAGGTCCACTACCTGGCCGACCGGTTCCGCGGCGGGGTCTGGGAAGAGGTGATCATCCACCTGCCCGAGTCGGTCACGCTGGTGTCGCTGTCGGCCACCGTCTCCAACGCCGAGGAGTTCGCCGACTGGCTGGTCACCGTACGCGGGGAGACCGCCGTGGTGGTCTCCGAGCACCGCCCGGTGCCGCTGTGGCAGCACATGCTCGTCGGCAAGCGGATGTTCGACCTGTTCCACGACGCCGACGCGGCCCGCAAGCACGACGTGCACCCGGAGCTGCTGCGCTACACCCGGGACACGATGCGCCGGCTGGAACTGGGCGAGGGCCGTAGCGCCGGCCCCGGCGGCGGCCGGCGCGGCCCGCGCTGGCGCGGTCCGATGCGCCCGGACATCGTCGACCGGCTCGACCGGGAGGGGCTGCTGCCGGCGATCCTGTTCATCTTCAGCCGGGCCGGCTGCGACGCCGCAGTGCAGCAGTGCCTCGCCGCCGGGCTGCGGCTGACCTCCCCGGAGGAACGCGCCGAGATCCGCCGGGTGGTCGAGTCCCGGGTCACCGCCATCCCCGGCGAGGACCTGTCCGTGCTCGGCTACTGGGAGTGGCTCGACGGGCTGGAGCGCGGGCTGGCCGCCCACCACGCCGGCATGCTCCCCGCGTTCAAGGAGGTCGTCGAGGAGCTGTTCGTCCGCGGGCTGGTCAAGGCCGTCTTCGCCACCGAGACGCTGGCGCTGGGCATCAACATGCCGGCCCGCTGCGTGGTGCTGGAACGCCTGGTCAAGTTCAACGGCGAGGCCCACGTCGACCTCACCCCGGGCGAGTACACCCAGCTCACCGGCCGGGCCGGCCGCCGGGGCATCGACGTCGAGGGCCACGCCGTGGTGGTCTGGTCGCCGGAGACCGACCCCCGGCACGTGGCCGGGCTCGCCTCCACCCGCACCTACCCGCTGCGCTCCAGCTTCCGGCCGTCGTACAACATGGCCGTCAACCTGGTCGGCAGCGTCGGCGCGGCGCCGGCCCGCGAGCTGCTGGAGTCCTCGTTCGCGCAGTTCCAGGCCGACCGGTCGGTGGTCGGCCTGGCCCGGCAGGTGCAGCGCAACACCGAGACCATCGAGGCGTACGGCGCGGAGGCCGCCTGCCACCACGGCGACTTCGACGAGTACTTCGCGCTGCGGGTGGCGATCGCCGACCGGGAACGGGCCATCGCCCGGCAGGGGCAGAGCCAGCGCAAGGCGGCGGCTGTCGCCTCGCTGGAGCGGCTGCGGGTCGGTGACGTGA
>NZ_JAGPXV010000824.1:0-2168 GCF_018070405.1 Micromonospora sp. D75 | reverse complement strand
CGGCAAGGTGACCGTCGAGCTGTTGCCGACGCCGAGGATCGTGGGCGCGCCGCCGATGGCGTTCCACACCTCGACGCGTACCGTGCCGCCGGACAGATTGCCCAGCGTGCCGGTGGCCGAGAGCAGGCCCTGGGTCTGCCGGTAGCGCTCCGCGCCCGGGATCGGATCGGTGGCGAAGTACCGGTAGGTCTCCACCCGCTCGACGCTGCCGTTGCCGGTCAGGTCGTAGGAGACCCGGATCTGGACGCCGTTGCCGATCGCCGTGCCGGCGTCGACGGCCAGGTCGAAGGCGGTCGCTCCGCCGGTGTACGTGCCGGTCAGCCCGGTGGCCGTGAACACCTGCGGGTTGGTCGGCGTGCCGTCGTGGTTGCCGTTCGCCGCCGCCACGTTCACCGTGCCGGCGGTGCCGGCGTTGCCGTCCAGCCCGCCGCCCGAGCGCAGGTACCGGACCGGCTTCAGCGCGCTGCCCGTACCCGTCGGGCTGGGGCTGGCGGAGGTCGGCGTGGGACTCGCGGTGGTGGGGGTGGGGCTGGGCGTCGAGGTCGTCGGCGTGCCGGTCGGCACGGTCCCGCCGCCGGTGGCGTTGCCGCCGCTCCAGGTGTACGCCCCGGACGTGGCGGTCTTGCCGGCCGGCACGGCGAGCGTGACGCCGTTGGAGAACGTGACGGTGAGCGGCCGGGCGGTGATGTTCGACGCCACGTAGGTGCGGACGCCGTTCTTGACGAACACCTTCGCCAGCGGGTGGTTCGCGGTGACCGTGGTGTCCACGGTGCCGAGCGCGGCCAGGTTGCGGATCCAGTGGAACGTGTGCGCCTTGCTCTCGCCCTCCTCGCTGGTGAACCCGCTGTTCGCGCGGAAGTTGCGCAGCGCCTGCTCGCCGTCGCCGAGGGCCAGGAACTCCCAGATGATGTCCTGCCACACCGTCGGCGGGCCGCCCTTGTTGGTGACCAGCTCGGCGTAGTTGGCCTTGACGTACTCGGGGAAGTCGCCCAGGTAGAGGTGACCGCCGGTGATCGGCAGCATGTTGATGCCCTGGATCATCTCCGGCGCCGCGGAGAACCAGGTGGAGTACGACCCGCCGTCGCCCCACACCATGCCGACGGTCTTGTGCCCGAACGCGGCCGGGAAGTTCTGGTCGTACACGTCGAACCAGTACTCGGAGATGGCCGCGGACTGGGTGGTCCACAGGTAGACCCCGGCGTCGCGCACGGCGGTGTCGCCGGTGGCCTGACCCCACTGGATCAGGGCGTTGGCGAAGTTCATCCCCTCCGACGAGGACTCCTGGTTGTTGCCGGCGAAGAACGGCGCCAGGCCGGAGGCCCAGTCGTGCCCGGCGTAGATGTCGAAGTCCCGCAGGTAGGGGAAGCGGCTGTCGGCGCGGTCGTAGTTGTTGGCGTCGCGGATGAGCAGGTCGATCATGCCGCCGTAGCGGCTGTCGTCGGCCCAGCCCGGGTCGAACTTGGCGACCGTGGCGGCGGCGGCGATGAAGTAGCCGTAGTGGAAGTGGTGGTCGTTGAGGTCCTCGTCGGAGCCGTACGAGGCGGGGTAGCCGATGAGCGTGCCCCAGTTGCGGTCGTAGTAGAAGAGCTGGCCGGTCTCGCCCGAGCTCGCGGTGAGCCAGTTGGTCAGCCGGTTCTTCATCGCGGTCACCGCCGCGTCGCGGACCGAGGTCTGCCCGAGCTGGTCGGCGATCTCGGCGATCCGGGCGGCCCGGCCGAGTCCCTTGCCGGCCCAGTACGTGTCGGTGCCGCTGACGCCTTCCGGGTTGCCCTGCTCGGCGTTCAGGTAGCCGGTGACGGTGGCCAGGTCGGCGCCGCTGGAGTCGCCGACGGCGGGCACCTCGGGCAGCACGCCGGTGAAGCGCATCGTGGTGGTGAACGACGGCACACCGGTGAGCACCCGCATGGCGCCGCGCGCCGAGACGTACGTCGGGGTGATCGGGGTGGCGCCGGTGAGGCTGCGCCACTGGTGCGGGTAGAGCGCCACCACGGTCTTCGTCTCGCTGCCCTCGCGGGGCGTGGTGGTGAACGCGTACGTGGTGCGCACCGTTCCCGCCGACGGGTCGTACGTGTAGCTCATCCGGGTGCCGGTGACGTGGGCGTGGGCGTACCGGCCGTAGGTGTCGGCCAGGGCGGCCCGGTCACCGCCGCCGGGCAGCACCGCCACCG
>NZ_JAGPXV010000823.1:0-2169 GCF_018070405.1 Micromonospora sp. D75 | reverse complement strand
GGGGCGAGCAGCGCGTCCGGGCCGGGCAGCAGCACCGTCTCGCAGATGGTGACGTGCCGGCTGCGCGGCACCCGGGTCACCGTGACGGCCCAGCGCCAGCCGCGGTAACCGGCCATCCGGCATTCGAAGTAGTGGGTGACGACCCGGTCGCCCTCGGCGACGGCCTGGAGATGGTCGCCGATGTCTGTCGGCTCCACCTCGGTGATGGCGTCGCGGGCCACCTCGACGGCGGCGGCGCAGACCTGGTCGAGCCGGGGAGCGCGGGCGGAGGCGGGCCTGGTCACCGGACCATTGTTCCCCATGCCGGTCCACGGGTGACAGGCACTCCCCGGAGTCGTTCTCCGCGGGTGATGCGGCGCGCGTGGATCGAATGGGCGAGGATGGGACGCATGGCGCTGTCCTCCCGCTCCGGCCGCTCCTTTCTGGGGCGGACCGTCGGCACCGGCATCCGCGCCACCCGGCTGCTGTTGCGCGGGTCTCTGCACGGCGGGCGCTGGATGACCCGCCGCGCCGGCACCGCCCGGGCCCGCAGCGCCGGCAACGAGGTGGGCATGGTCCGGCTGTTCGACCTGCACGCCCTCTCCTGCGCCGGCGACACGCTCATCGCCATCGGCCTGGCCGGGACGATCTTCTTCGACGTGCCGCTGGGCGAGGCACGCAACAAGGTCGCCCTCTACCTGCTGGTGACCATGGTCCCGTTCGCCATGCTCGCCCCGGTGGTCGGCCCACTGCTCGACCACTTCCGCCACGGCCGGCGGTACGCGCTGGCCACCACCATGCTCGGCCGCGCGTTCCTGGCCTGGCTGATCTCCGACTACATCGGCGGCTTCGGGCTCTACCCGGCGGCGTTCGGCGTGCTCGCGCTCTCCCGGGCGTACGGCGTGGCCCGCTCGGCAGCGGTCCCCCGGCTGCTGCCCGAGGGCCTGGGACTGTCCCAGGTCGGGGCGCGGGCGAGCGTCTACGGCACGGTGGCGGGCGCGCTCGTCGCGCCGATCGGGCTGGCCGCGTTCTGGTTCGGGCCGCAGTGGCCGCTGCGGGTCGCGTCGGTGATCTTCCTGGTCGGCATGGTGATCTCCCTGCGGCTGCCGCCGAAGGCCGACTCCGAGCCGCCGGAGCGGATGCCGCACCCGCTGCGCGCGATGCGCCGCCGTGACGGCGAGCGCCCGCTGGGCCGGGGCCGCCCGGCCGGCCGCCTGGTGATCGCCACGCTGATCGGCGCGGCGGCGCTGCGCGGGCTCTACGGCTTCCTGCTGCTCTTCCTGGCCTTCGCCATCAAGGCCGGTGACCTGACCACCGACTTCTTCGGCCGTGACCTCGGCGCCCAGGGCGCGCTGGGCCTGGTCGGCGGCGCGCTGGCCGTCGGCACGTTCCTGGCCACCGCGATCGGCACCCGGCTGCGCATCCACCGGCCGACCGCGCTCCAGTCCAGCGGCACGATAGTGGTGGCCGGCGTGGCGGTGCTCGCCGCGCTGAAGTTCTCCCTGCCCATGGTGGCGCTGCTCTGCCTGGTGGCGGCGATGATGAGCGGGATCGCCAAGCTGACGGTGGACGCCTCGATCCAGGAACGCATCCCGGAGCGGCTGCGGGCCAGTTCGTTCGCGCACTCGGAGACCGCACTGATGCTCGCGTTCGTAGCCGGGGGCGGGCTCGGGCTGGTGCCGTTCACCGGGCTGATCGGGGTGACCGTCGCCGCCGTGGTGGCCGCGCTGGTGGCCGTACGCGGCGTGCTGGTCGCCGGCAAGCTGCGGGGTGAGCACCTGGTCGGCCGGCCGCTCGGCGACGAGGAACTGGCGGCGGAGCAGGCCACCCGGGCCGCGGAACCGGCCACCACCTCGTTCGACGACCCGGCGCCCACGTCACCGGCGCCCCAGCGTGCCGGCCCGCCGGAGGACGACGGGCTCGCGCCGCCCGGCTTCCACATCTACCGGCCCTCCTCATCGGTGGGCGGTTCCGGCGGCGTCGAGGACACCGAGCGGCGCGACCCCCGGGGGCCGGTGGCGTGACCGGGCTGCTCGTGGTCACGGCGGTACCCGCCGAGGCCGAGGCGATCCGCGCCGGCCTGACCGCATCCGCCGCGCCGGACGGGACGGCGCCGCCGGACGTGACGGTGCTGCCGGTCGGTGTCGGGCCGGCTGTCGCCGCTGCCGCCACGGCACGGCTGCTGGCGCT
>NZ_JAGPXV010000822.1:0-2177 GCF_018070405.1 Micromonospora sp. D75 | reverse complement strand
GGGGGAGTCCAGGGTCAGGTCGGCGGCGTCGGCCACCTCGTGCCCGGTCTCCGGGTTGGCCACGGCGACGCAGACCCCGAGGAAGCCGGGGTCGGCGGCGGCGCGGGCGCGCAGCGCGGCGAACGCCTTGATGTCGGAGACGTCGTCACCGAAGTACCAGGCGCCGCCGGCGTCCCGGACCGTCTCGCCGATCACCATGCCCTTGTCCCGGTCGACGGGGGGCTTGAGTTCCAGCACCATCCGGCCCGGCTGGGCGCGCAGGCCAAGCCGCTCGGCCTGGGCCCGGCCCCACTCCTGCACCAGCTCACCGAGCTGCGGGGCGGTACGCCAGTGCAGCGCGACGGAGAGCCGCTTGTACTCGACCAGCGCGCCCGGCGGCAGCTCGGCGCGGGCCTGCTCGGCCAGCTCGGACATGGTGGGCACCCACGGCAGAGCGGCCGGCTCGGTGACCGTCTCGCCGCCGGAGTGGCTGTGCTCCAGGCCGTACAGCCCGTACAGGTCGATCCCGGCGAGGCCGCCGAGGTGGTCGCGGAGGAAGTCCACCGGCCGGGCGGAGACGATGGCGATCCGCCGCACGTGCGGGGCGAGCGCCTCCAGCGCGGTGAGCACGTTGGGCGCGGGCCGGACGGCCGTGGGGTCGTCGTCGACCGGCGCCAACGTGCCGTCGAAGTCGAAGAAGAGAACGACGTCCCGTGCGCGATCGGCGGTCGCACGCCAGGCGTGCTCCGCGTTCAACGGGGTCTTCGGCTGCTGGTTGCCCAGATTCAACGGCGGCACGCGCGTCAGCGTACCCCGCGCCGGGCGGCGTATTCGTGGCCGAGATGTGACGTGGGAACGTCGTGGGGATCAGCGTTCGGCGGCTCCCCGTCCCCGGCGCCCGAACGGCACCACTGCCGCCTCCTGCCCGTGGCTGAGCAGGTAGCCCTCCACGAAGCCGGTGTTGCGGTCGCCGGTGTGCGCCTCGATCTCGTTCAGCCGCGCCACCAGGAACTCGGTGAGCGCGCTGACCCGGTCGTTGAGACGATCGTGCAGCTCGGCGACGACGGCGAGGATCACCGCGGTGCCGGCCGTGGTGAGCGCGAAGAGGTTGACGACCAGGGGAAGCTGCCCGCCGTCCAGTACGCCGACCACCACGTTGCCGGTCACGCACGATGTCAGCGACACCACCGCGACCACGACTGCCAACCATTTCAGGGTCATGGACAGACCCCTCCTTCTGTCCCGCAGGGCTGGGTTCGGCTGTGTCCCGTCCCCCCGCCGATGACGAGCCCCTAGCAGTACAAACGTGGACGCTAGCGGGTCCGATCCGTCCCCGAGGCGAAACGATCGGGTCTGACCTTCCGTTCTTTCGCCATCTGAGGAACTACCCGGCCTGTTTCCCCCTATTTCGGACACCGCCCGGCAGTGTCGGGCGATATGCGAGGTAGCGAATGGTTTCTCGAATGTGGAACTTCTCCGCGTCCGACACGGTCGGGTCGACCAGCCGGCGCAGCAGCGCCTCCACGTCCGGGTCCATCGGAGGTGGGGTGGGCGTGGCCCGTGGGCCGGCGGCGCGGTCCCAGCCGAGCGCGGTGAAGGCGGCGGCCGGATCGAGCCCGAGGCCCTCGCAGAAGGCGACCACCCGCTCGGCCTCCGGGTCGCTGGCCCAGTCGCCGCGGACCCAGCGGTTGATGGTCTGGCGGGAGACGCCTGTGCGCCGGGAGACCTCGGTGCCGCTCCAGGCCCGCAGCGCTCGCGCGTCGTCGAGCGCACGTCGGACGAAGGTGGCGAAGGCGATCTTCCGCGCGTTGGCCGTCTCGGTCACCCCGTGACGGTACGGCCAGTCGGTCCCGTCGGGCGGTCTCGGCACGCTGCTGTCACGCTGACGTGACGGTGATCGAGGTTTTCCGGTAAACGATCCAGTGCTGCTCCTGAGGGGTGTCACCTGGGCAGAATAGATGGACACGAGTACGGCGGCAAAGGTCTGAAAAGCTGATACTGTCACGCTCATGAGACAACTTACGGTGTGTCACGTGCTTGAGACGACGAGTGCTCACATGCGTCACTCCGCGGGTGCCGAGGGGGTCTCGTGACCGAGCTCGCGACCCGTGCCCAGGCCTTCGGGCTGATCGCGGACGGCGTGTCCGCCGGGCTGAGCGCCCCCTGGCGTCTCTATCTCGCCCGCGGGTGCCGGTATC
>NZ_JAGPXV010000821.1:0-2178 GCF_018070405.1 Micromonospora sp. D75 | reverse complement strand
GGCTCCACGACGCGGGTCATGCCCGCGCGGGCCGTCACTTGGAAGATCTTCGCCATGGCGGTCCCACGATAACGGCCCGCAACCGCCGGGGACACAGCCGGGCACACGACCCGCCCGACGGCCCTTGTGCCCGCACTCGCGCGGGTGTGAGATCGAGCCAGGAGGTGAGCCAGTTCACCGGATCACCGGTCCGCGTTCCCGGCCAGCAGGAGATCACCGGAAGATATCGCCGCGGCGCCCGTCCCGGGTCCGCTCCCCCGTCGCCCGCGGCGGTCGCCACCACCACCGGTTGAGGGAGGTGCGCCGCGATGGCGCAGAAGAACGAGAAGGGTGTCACCGGCGGCGCGCCGGTGGTGACCGAGCCCGGCAGGGTTCGCAACGTGGTGCTCGTCGGGCACTCCGGCGCCGGCAAGACGACTCTCGTCGAGGCGCTGCTGGCCGCCAGCGGCACGATCGGCCGGGCCGGCGCCGTCACCGAGGGCACCACCGTCTGCGACCACGACCCCGCCGCCGTACGGCAGCAGCGCTCGGTCAGCCTGGCCTGCGCGCCGCTGGTGCACCGCGACGTCAAGGTCAACCTGCTGGACACGCCGGGCTACGGCGACTTCGTCGGCGAGTTGCGCGCCGGGCTGCGCGCCGCCGACGCGGCGCTGTTCGTGGTCTCCGCCGTGGACGGCATGGACGCCGCCACGGCCGCCCTGTGGGAGGAGTGCGCCGCCGTCGACATGCCCCGCGCGGTGGCGGTCTCCCGGCTGGACCACCCGCGGGCCGACTTCGACGAGGCGGTGGCGCTGTGCCAGCGCGTCTTCGGCGACAACGTGCTCCCGCTCTACCTGCCGATGCTCGGCGACGACGGCGAGTCGGTGGCCGGCCTGATGGGCCTGATCACCCGCCGGGTGTACGACTACTCGGCCGGGCTGCCGCCGGAGGTACGCGAGCCGGACCCGGAGCACCTGCCGGCCATCCAGGAGTCCCGCAACGAGCTGATCGAGGGGATCATCGCGGAGAGCGAGGACGAGACCCTCATGGACCGCTACCTCGGCGGCGAGGAGATCGACCCCGAGGTGCTCATCACCGACCTGGAGACCGCTGTGGCCCGCGGCCACTTCTACCCGGTGGTGCCGGTCTGCGCGGAGACCGGCGTGGGCCTGGACGCGCTGCTCGACGGCCTGGTCGCGGCGTTCCCGTCGCCGCTGGAGCACGACCTGCCGGCGGTCACCGGCGTGGACGGCTCGCCCCGCCCGCCGCTGACCTGCGACCCGGACGGCCCGCTCGTCGCCGAGGTGGTCAAGACGACAGTCGACAGGCACGTCGGGCGGGTCTCGCTGGTGCGCGTCTTCTCCGGCACGCTCCGCCCCGACCAGGTCATCCACGTGTCCGGTCACGGCATGGCCGAGCGCGGCCACCCCGACCACGACGCCGACGAGCGGGTCGGCCACGTCTACACCCCGCTGGGCGCGACGCTGCGCGAGGTGGCCGCCTGCGTCGCCGGTGACCTGTGCGCGATCACCAAGTCGGGCAGCGCGGAGACCGGCGACACCATCTCCGCCAAGGACGACCCGCTGCTGGTCGCGCCCTGGGAGATGCCCGAGCCGCTGCTGCCGGTGGCGATCGTGGCGCGCAGCCGGGCCGACGAGGACGCGCTGGCCCGCAACCTGTCCCGGCTGGTCGCCGGTGACCCGACGCTGCGGCTGGAACGCAACGCGGAGACCCACCAGCTGGTGCTGTGGTGCATGGGCGAGGCGCACGCCGACGTGGTGCTCGACCGGCTGCGCGGCGGCGGCGTCGAGCTGGACACCGAACCGGTCCGGGTGCCGCTGCGCGAGACGTTCGGCGCCGCCGCGCGCGGGCACGGCCGGCACGTCAAGCAGTCCGGCGGCCACGGTCAGTACGCGGTCTGCGACATCGAGGTGGAGCCGCTGCCCCGGGGCGCCGGCTTCGAGTTCGTCGACCGGGTGGTCGGCGGCGCGGTCCCGCACAACTACATCCCGTCGGTGGAGAAGGGTGTACGGGCGCAGATGGAACGCGGTCTGGTCGCCGGCTACCCGGTGGTGGACCTGCGGGTGACGCTCGTGGACGGGAAGGCGCACAGCGTCGACTCCTCCGACGCCGCGTTCCAGACCGCCGGCGCGCTGGCGCTGCGTGACGCCGCCGAGAAGGGCCAGCCGACCCTGCTGG
>NZ_JAGPXV010000820.1:0-2183 GCF_018070405.1 Micromonospora sp. D75 | reverse complement strand
CCAGGTGGCGTCCGGGTCGCCGGCCGCCGAGTAGGTGACCGTGCCCGGCTTGTACAGCGGGCGCAGCGCCGGGTCGTCGTGGTTGAGCACCTCGACCCGGCAGCGGCCGTCGAACAGCCGGGCCTTGGCCGCGAAGTAGTCCGCCTCGTCGGCGTGGAAGTCCAGGTGGTCGGAGCCGAAGTTGGTGTAGCCGCCGACGTCGAAGCGGACGCCGCCGACGCGGCCCATCGCCAGGGCGTGGCTGGACACCTCCATGACCACGGTGTCCACCCCGTGCTCGCGGGCCACCGCGAGCATGGCGTGCAGGTCGGTGGCCTCCGGGGTGGTCCGGACGCTGTCGATCACCAGGTCGCCGAGGCGGGTCTCCACGGTGCCGATCAGGCCGGTGACGCGCCCGGCGGCGCGCAGCCCGGACTCGACCAGGTAGCTGGTGGACGTCTTGCCGGCGGTGCCGGTCACGCCGATCACGGTCAGGCCGGCGGTCGGGTCGCCGTAGACCGTCGCGGCCACCTCGCCGAGCGCCTCGCGCGGGTCGTCGACGACGAGCACGGGCAGGCCGGCGCCGGCGGCCAGCGCCACGCCGGCCGGGTCGGTGAGCAGGGCCACCGCGCCCGCCTCGGCGGCGGCGGCGGCGAACTCCGCGCCGTGGCGCCGCGCGCCGGGCAGGGCCGCGTACAGGTCGCCGGGGCGGACCTCCTGGCTGGCGTGGGTCACGCCGGTGACAGCCACCTCGGCGGCCCCCTCCGGCGGGGTCACCGCCACGCGGGCGGCGAGGTCGCCGAGCCGTACGGGACGCACGGTGGCGGGACGTGGATTGCCGGGCACGGCGTCAGACCCTACCCGGTCGTCCGGTTCCGACCGCACAGCCGCCCCGGTGGTTCGTCGCCACTCACCGATGATGTCCCGCCGTCCCGGCTCAGCGCGGAAAGACCTCGAACTTCGGGGACTTGTTGGTCAGCGACGGAGGCACCCGGTAGTGGCGGAGAGTGAAGCCCATCATCTCCCGGAACGCGGGCGCGGCCACCGCGCCGCCACCGCCGCCGGGGCTCCACACGAAGACCGCCACCACGTACCGGGGGTTCTCCGCCGGGGCCATGCCGATGAACGAGCCGACCTCACCGGGCTGCTGCTTGCCGTTGTCGTAGCGCAGCCCGGTGCCGGTCTTGCCGGCCACCCGGTAGCCGGGCACAGCGGCGGCCAGCCCGGTGGCCTGCCCCTCCGGGCCGTCGACGGTGGTGACCGCCTCCATCATCCGGCGCAGCGCGGCCGCGTTCGCGGGGCTGAGCACGGACCGGGTGGTCGGCGTCGCGGCGGGGCTGCGTGTGCCGTCCGCGCCGATCGTCTCCTTGACCAGGTGCGGCTGCACGTACGTGCCGTTGTTGGCGATGGCCGCGTACGCGGCGGCCATCTGCAGCGGCGTGGCGTCCACGCTGTGCCCGATCGGCACCGACCCGTACGCCGAGCCGCTCCACTGGTCCGGCGGGAGCAGCCGGCCGGCCGCCTCACCCGGCATGCCCTCGCCTGTCACCTGGCCCAGCCCGAACCGCTTCTGGTAGTCGAAGAGCCGTTCCTTGCCCAGCTTCTCGCCGATCTCGATCGTGCCGACGTTCGACGAGAAGGCGAGCATGCCGGGGATGCTCATGGTGCGGCCGTCGACCGGGTGGGTGTCGCGGAAGGTGACCCCGCCCCGCTCGATGGTGTTGGCGACCGGGAACGCGGTGTCCGGGGTGATCACGCCCTCCTGGAGCGCCGCGCCGAACGTGATCGCCTTGTGGATCGAGCCCGGGTCGACCACGAACGTGGTGGCCGCGTCGTCCCGGTCCGACGGCGAGGTGACCTTGGTGGGGTTGGCCGCGTCGTACGTCGGCTGGCTCGCCTGGGCCAGCACCTCGCCGCTGGGGATCTCGATGATCACCGCGGCGCCGACGCTGCCCTTGACCTTCTCCGTCTGCTTCGCCAGGATCCGCTGCGTCATGAACTGCAGGTCCCGGTCGACAGTGAGTTGCAGCGAGCTGCCCGGCTTCGGCTGGGTGGTCCGGCTGTAGCCGCCCGGGATGGGCGCGGCCAGGTCACCCTGGCCCACCTCGTAGGTCCGCTTGCCGGCCTGTCCCCGCAGCACGTCGTCGTACCTGGCCTCCAGCCCCTCCAGGCCGTTCATGTCCTGGCCGACGAAGCCGAGCAGG
>NZ_JAGPXV010000082.1:0-14035 GCF_018070405.1 Micromonospora sp. D75 | reverse complement strand
ATGCTCACCTCGCCCACGCCCACGTTCGTCTGCAGCCAGATCACCACGTTCACCCAGCCGCCGCTGATCAGCGCCAGGCCGATCGCGATCAGCAGGGCCCCTCCGATGCGGGTGACCCAGCGGCTGTTGCGCCGGACGGCGCGGAACACCCCGAGCAGGCGCTGGAAGCCCAGCCCGAAGACGACGAACGGTATCCCCAGCCCGAGGCAGTACGCCACGGCGAGCACCACGGCCCGGTCGGTGCCCCCCTCGGTGGCCGCCATGCCGAGCACCGCGCCGAGCGTCGGGCCGGTGCAGGGCAGCCAGCTGAGCGCGAAGACCGCGCCGAGCACCGGCGCGCCGAGCAGCCCGGCGGAGGGCAGCCAGCGGATGCGGAACTCCCGCTGCATGCCGGGGATCACCCCGAGGTAGCCGAGCCCGAGCACCACCACGAGCGCGCCGATGACGATCTCCAGCGTGCGCTCGTACCGGAAGAAGAGCTTGCCGACGCCGGAGAAGAGGATCGCGGTGGCGACGAACACGACTGTGAAGCCGGCGATGAACAGCAGCGTGCCGGCGAGCACCCGGCCCTTGACGGCCGCGGTGGTCCGGGCCGGCGCCGCCCGCTCGGCGACGCCCACACCGCCCCCACTCGCGCCGCCGCTGTTAACAAGGGGCCCTTCCTCTACCGAAGGCGTTAACAGGGGGCCCTTCCTTGCACCCTCCAGGTCGGCGCCGGCCAGGCCGGTCACGTACGACAGGTAGCCGGGCATCAGCGGGAGCACGCACGGGGACAGGAAACTCACCAGCCCGGCCAGTGCGGCCGCGCCCACCGCGAACAGCAGCGGGCCGGACTCGGCGAGCTGGCGGAACGTCTCGCCCATCAGCGGGCGCCGTTCGGCGCCGGCGACTCGGCGGCGATCTTCTCGACGATCGGTCGCAGCTCGTCGCGGGTGACGGCCCGGCGGATCACCACGGCGATCCGGCCCTCGCGGTCGAGCACGACGGTGGCCGGGGTGGTGTTCGGCGGGATGTCGAAGTTGAGCGCCTGCCGGCTGGCCGGGTCGAAGATGCTCGGGTACGTGACCCGGCCCTCCTCGAAGGCGAGCGCCTTGTCCTTGCTGTCCTGCACGTTGATGCCGAGGAACGTCACGCCGGAGCCCTTCGTGGCCTGGTAGGTGTCCTCCAGGTCGTCCGCCTCGGCACGGCAGGGCGCGCACCAGGAGCCCCAGAAGTTGACCACGACGACCTGGCCGCGGTCGCGGGAGATGTCGTAGCCGCCGCCGGTGAGCAGCTCACCGCTGACCTTCGGCGTCTTCGAGCGCTGGTCGGGTGCGCAGGTGACGACGGAGCCGTCGGCCGCGCACCGGCTCTCCTGGCTGCCGGAGGAGCAGCCGACCAGCGCCGTACCGGCGGTGACGGCGGCGAGCAGGGCGGCGGCGAGCCTCCGGGTGAGCATCAGGCCCCCTTGGCCGTCCGGGCGGTCGGCGAGATCGACACCAGGTGGGCGGCCGGCTCGGAGTACCCGATGCCGACGATCTTGGCGCCGTCGAAGTGGAACGAGGTGAGGCTGGCCAGGCCGCACTGGCGGCGGCGCGGGTCGTGCCAGAGGCGCTTGCGCTCGACGTGCCGGCGCAGCGTCCAGATCGGGAGCTGGTGCGACACGAGCACCGCCTCGCGGCCCTCGGCGGCGACGCGGGCGGCGTGCAGCGCGGCGAACATGCGCTCGGCGATGGCCCGGTACGCCTCGCCCCAGGACGGGGTCACCGGGTCGCGCAGCACCCACCAGTTGCGCGGGTCGCGGAACGAGCCGTCACCGGGCGAGACCTTCTTGCCCTCGAACCAGTTCGCGCTCTCGATCAGCCGCTCGTCGACGCCGACGGAGAGGCCGAACTGCGCCGCGATCGGCTCGGCGGTCTGCTGGGCGCGCTCCAGCGGGCTGGCCACCACGTGCACCACGGTCCGGTCGGCGAGCGCCTGCGCGGCCGCCTTCGCCATCTGCACGCCCAGCTCGGAGAGGCGGAACCCGGGCAGGCGGCCGTAGAGGATGCCGTCCGGGTTGTGCACCTCACCGTGCCGCAGCACGTGCACCACGGTCTCCGCCATAGTTACCCCCCGCTTCCCGCCGCTGCCGCCGCCCGCGCCGCCACCGGCAGGGCGGCGGCGATCTGCTCCCACGCCGCGTCGTCGAACGCGGTCGAGACGACCCTCGACTCGAACGCGCTCGGCGGCAGGTAGACGCCACCGGCGAGCATCGCGTGGAAGAACGCCTTGAACGCCGGCACCACCTGGGTACGGGCGCTGTCGTAGTCGCGCACGTCCGCGTCGGTGAAGAAGACCGAGAACATGTTGCCGGCGGTGGAGAGGCGGTGCGGCACGCCGGCCGCGGACAGCGCCTCGGTGGTGAGCTTGCCGAGCGCGGCGGAGGTCTCGTCGAGCCGCCGGTAGAGCGCGTCGTCGGCCAGCCGCAGCGTGGCCAGTCCGGCGGCGCAGGCCAGCGGGTTACCGGAGAGCGTCCCGGCCTGGTAGACCGGGCCGGCCGGGGCGAGCTTCGCCATGATCTCCGCGCGCCCGCCGAACGCCGCGGCGGGCAGGCCGCCACCCATGACCTTCCCGTACGTCCACAGGTCCGCGTCCGACGGGTCGAGGCCGTGCCATCCGGCGCGGGACACCCGGAACCCGGTCATCACCTCGTCGACGATGAGCAGCGCGCCGTGCGCGTGCGCGATCCGGGCCAGTTCGGCGTTGAAGCCGTCACGCGGGGCGATCACGCCCATGTTGCCGGCGGCGGCCTCGGTGATGATCGCGGCGATGTGCTGGCCCTGGGCGGCGAACGCCTCCTCGACCGCGCGCAGGTCGTTGTACGGCAGCACGATCGTGTCGCCCGCTGCCGCGCCGGTCACGCCGGGCGAGTCGGGCAGGCCGAACGTGGCCACGCCGGAGCCGGCGGCGGCGAGCAGCGCGTCCGAGTGGCCGTGGTAGCAGCCGGCGAACTTGATGATTTTGGAGCGGCCGGTGAAGCCGCGGGCCAGCCGGATCGCCGACATGGTCGCCTCGGTGCCGGAGTTGACCAGGCGCACCTGCTCGACCGGCGTCCGCGCGATGATCTCCTCGGCGAGGTCCACCTCACCCGGGGTGGGCGTGCCGAAGCTCGTGCCCAGCGTGGCGGCCTCGCGCAGCGCCTCCACCACTGCCGGGTGCGCGTGGCCGAGAATGAGCGGGCCCCAGGAGCAGACCAGGTCGACGTACCGACGACCGTCGGCGTCGAAGAGCCACGGACCCTCCCCCCGGACCATGAAGCGCGGGGTGCCGCCGACGGCACGGAACGCGCGCACGGGAGAGTTCACCCCGCCGGGCACGACGGCCTTGGCGCGGTCGAACAGGGCCTCGGAGGCCGGGGCGTCGGCCGGGTAGCGGCCGGATCCGGCGGAAAGCGTCTCGGTCACGATGGGCCCATTGTGTCAGCGTCGGAGCACTGCCTGGCACGCACCCCGCGACGGGGGTTACCAGGCTCACCCCGGTGAGCGGCGGCAGGCCGCCAGCGATCCGCTCGACAGGCCCGTCGGTCGAGATCGCGATAGGCTGACCGGGTGGATCGTGCCGAACTGTCCATCGCCGTACAGCGGACCGGTGACGAAGCAGTGCTTCGTCTGGCCGGTGAGATCGACATGCTCACGGCCGCCCAGCTCTCGACGGTGGTCAACGAGGTGCTGGCGGATCCGCCCCCGCGCATCGTGCTCGACCTGGCCGGGGTCACGTTCTGCGACTCGCAGGGCCTCGGCACGCTCGTGGTGCTCAGCCGCAAGGCCAGTCATGCCCAGTGCCTGCTGATACTCACCAACGTCGGCGACTTCCTGATCCGCGTCCTGGACATCACCGGTCTCCGCAGCGCCCTGATGATCCGCAACGAAGCCACCCCGTAGCCCGACCCTCGCTTTCCTCCGCGATCTTGCACTTGCGGCCCTCCACGAGGGTGATTCACCCCTTTCGCCGGGGCCGCAAGTGCAAGATCAACGCTGCTAGAGGACGGGGACGTCTCGGCGGCGGAAGGTGAGCAGGCCAGCCGTGGCCAGGGTCACCGCCAGGGCCGTGAGCAGGTAGAGCGGGGTGGGCGTCCAGGCGTCGCGGAGCACCTGCGGAGTGTGCGTGAACGGGGACAGGTCCAGCAGCCACTGGTCCAGCTCCAGCACCGCGCCGAGCTGCCCGAGCAGCACGCAGACCGCCAGCACCGCCCAGGTGACCGGCGCGAGCCGGGGCAGCAGGCCGTAGAGCAGTACGGCGAGTCCGGCCAGCACCCACGCCGCCGGCACCTGAGCCAGGCCCGCGGCGAGCATCCGGCCGAGTTGCCGGGGCACGTCACCAGTGCTCAGCCCGTACGTCAGGCCGGTGGCCAGCCCGGTCACCGCGAGCACCACCACCGGGCCGAGCAGCGCGAACGTCACGTGCGAGAGCAGCCAGGTCGAGCGGCGGGTGCCGGTGGCGAGCACCGGCTCGGCGTGCCCGGCGGACTCCTCGGCGCGCATCCGCAGCGCGGCCTGGATGCCGTATCCGGCGGCGGCCAGCCCGGCCAGGCTCAGCGTCACGCCCAGGTAGGCGTCGGCCATCCCGGACGCCCCGCCGAGCCGGGCCACGATCTCCTCCATCCGCGGGCTGCCCTCGACGGACCGTCCGGCCGCCTCGGCCGCGCCACCGAGGATCAGGCCGAGCAGGCCGAACCCGACCGACCACCAGAGGATCTGCCCCCGGTGCAGCCGCCAGGCCAGGCCGAACGGACCGGACAGGCCACCACCGGCGGTGGCCGGGCCGAGCCGGGGCGGCAGCACGCCCGCGCCCAGGTCGCGGCGGACCGAGACCGGGTACGCGAACGCGGCGAGCAGCGCCGTGGCGGCAAGCGGCAGCAGCAGCACCCACCACCGCTCCGCCTCGTACGGGCGGACCCGGGCGGCCCAGCCCAGCGGGGACAGCCAGCTCGGCCAGTCGTTGCCCGCCGTGTCCCCGGCCAGGCGCAGCCCGAACGCGGCGCCGAGACCGGCGAGGCCGATGCCCCGCGCCCCACCCGCGGTCTCGGTCAACTGGGCCGCCAGCCCGCCGAGCGTGGCGAACACGACGCCGGTCAGCACGGTGACCAGGCCGTACGCCAGCGAGCCGCCGACCGGCAGCCCGGTCGCGACCAGCCCGGCGGCGGTGAGCAGGCCGAGCAGCAGATCCGCCGCGTACGTGACGAGCAGCGCGGCGGTCAGCCCGGCGTGCCGCCCGAGCACGTTGCCGCCGAGCAGTTCCCGCCGGCCGGCCTCCTCCTCGGTGCGGGTGTGCCGGATGACGGTGAGCAGGCTGGCCAGCGCGACGATGAGCAGCAGGAAGCCGCTGCGCTGCGCGGTCAGCCCGCCGATGCTGTCGCCGTAGGCGGGGCCGAGCAGCGCGACGATCGACGGGTTGCGGGCGGTGCCCTCCAGGTACGCGGCCCGCTCGGCGGCGGTCGGGAACAGCCCGGCGAAGCTGGCCGCGTACGTCATCGGCAGCACCGCGAGGATCAGCACCCACAGCGGCAGCAGGAGGCGGTCCCGGCGCAGGATCAGCCGGACCAGGTGGCGGGTGCCGGTGAGCGTGCTCATGCCCGGTCCGCCGTCTCGTAGTGCCGCAGGAACAGTTCCTCCAGCGTGGGCGGCGTGCTGACCAGGCTGCGTACGCCCAGCTCGGTGAGCCGGCGCAGCGCGGCGTCGAGCGCGGCGGTGTCGACGTCGAAGCGCACCCGCCGCCCGTCGACCCGCAGGTCGTGTACGCCGGGCAGGTCGGCCAGGCCGTCGAGCGGCGCGGTGACCTCGGCGTCGATCGCGGTGCGGTGCAGGTGGCGCAGGTCGCCGAGCGTGCCGGACTCCACCGTCCGGCCGGCCCGGATGATCGTCACCCGGTCGCAGAGCGCCTCCACCTCGGCGAGGATGTGGCTGGACAGCAGCACTGTGCGTCCGTCGTGGACGGCGCGGCGGACCCAGTGCTGGAAGACCTCCTCCATCAGCGGGTCGAGCCCGGAGGTCGGCTCGTCGAGGATGAGCAGTTCGACGTCGGAGGCGAGCGCGGCGACCAGGCCGACCTTCTGCCGGTTGCCCTTGGAGTAGGTGCGGCCCTTTTTGCGCGGGTCCAGCTCGAAGGAGTCCAGCAGTTCGGCGCGGCGTTTCGGGTCGAGCCCGCCGCGCATCCGGCCGAGCAGGTCGATCACCTCGCCGCCGCTGAGGTTGGGCCAGAGCGTGACGTCGCCGGGCACGTACGCGAGGCGGCGGTGCAGCGCGACCGCGTCCCGCCAGGGGTCGCCGCCCAGCAGCCGGGCGGCCCCCGCGTCCGCCCGCAGCAAGCCGAGCAGCACCCGGATGGTGGTCGACTTGCCGGAGCCGTTCGGGCCGAGGAAGCCGTGCACCTCCCCGGTGCGGACGGTCAGGTCGAGCCCGTCGAGGGCCCGGGTGCGGCCGAAGGTCTTCACCAGGCCGGACACATCGATTGCCGTTTCCATAATTCAGAAGCTACGCTCGTTTCACAAACTTGTGAAGACTGTAGGGTCACGGGGTGAGTGTCGAGGAGCCGACCATGAACGAGCCATTCCGCCACGACGAGGAGGAGGTCCATCTCTTCGTGGAGCGGATGGCGATGGCCTTCGCCGACGTGGGCTTCCCCCGGATGGCCGCCCGGGTCCTGTTCACGGTGATGAGCGCCGACGACCCGCTCACCGCGGGCGAGATCGCCGAACGGCTCGGCGTCAGCGCGGCGGCGGTCAGCGGCGCGGTCCGCTACCTGACCCAGTTCGCCATGCTGGTCCGCGAGCCGGTCAAGGGGTCCCGGCGCGACCGCTACCGGATGCCGGACAACCCCTGGTACGAGGCGACCATCACCAAGACCACGCTCTACAAGAACTTCATCGACATCGCCGCCGGCGGGGTCGACGCGCTGCACGGCCGCAGCACCCCGGCCGGTGAACGGGTCGCCGAGATGCGCGACTTCTTCCTCTTCGTACAGGAGGAACTGGAATCGCTCGGCGACCGGTGGCGGGCCCGGCGGGCCGCGACCGGGCACGGCGGCCCGGCCGGCGGCTGAACCGTCAGCGGGTGTTGCCCCAGCGCGCCTGCTCCAGCAGCTCGACCGCGCGTTCGCGGGTGGACGGGTCGTCGTCGGCGCGCAGCAGCGC
The DNA here is from genome assembly GCF_018070405.1 of Micromonospora sp. D75. Lineage (NCBI taxonomy): Bacteria > Bacillati > Actinomycetota > Actinomycetes > Micromonosporales > Micromonosporaceae > Micromonospora > Micromonospora sp. D75. The sequence goes on along the minus strand of NZ_JAGPXV010000082.1, from coordinate 6,885 downwards.
CGTCGCCTCGTCCACCGCGTCGGTCAGGTGCCGCCACTGCAGATCCCGCTCCCGCACCAGGTCCGACTGGGCGGCGAGCTGCCGGGTCTTCACCCACAGGTCGACGAAGACGGTCACCTTCGCCCGCAGCACCCACGGATCGAACGGCTTGGTCAGGTAGTCGACCGCACCCGCCGCGTAGCCGCGCAACGCGAGCTGCGCGTCCTTGTCCGCGGCGGTCAGGAAGATGATCGGTACGTGCCGGGTGCGCTCGCGCCGCTTGATGTGCGTCGCCGTCTCGAAGCCGTCCATGTCGGGCATCTGGGCGTCCAGCAGGATCACCGCGAAGTCGTCCACGAGGAGCTGCTTGAGCGCGGCCTCGCCGCTCTCCACCGCGACCGACTGCACCGGGAGACCCTGGAGGATCGCCTCCAGCGCCATCAGGTTCTCCCGCCGGTCGTCCACCAGCAGGGCCTTGGCCGTCTGCGTCACGCGTTCTCCTCGCCTCGGCTGCGGCCGATCCAGGACGCCATCAGCTCGATCAGCTCGTCCAGGTCCACCGGCTTGGTGATGTAGTCGCTACCGCCGGCGCTGAGCGCCGACTCCCGGTCGCCGGGCATCGCCTTGGCGGTCAGGAAGACGATCGGCAGGTCCGCGAACCGGTGGTTGCGGCGGATCTGCGCGGTCGTCTCGTACCCGTCCTGGTCCGGCATCATGGCGTCCATCAGAACGATGTCCACCTCCGGATGCTCGGCGAGCTGGCGGACGCCGTCCGCCCCGTTGTCCGAGTACAACACGGTCATGCCGTGCAGTTCCAACGCGGACGTCAACGCGAACACGTTCCGCACGTCGTCGTCGATGATCAGCACGGTCACGCCGTCCAGCCGCCGGGTGGCCGGCGTCTCCTGCGGCTGCGGCAGCTCCATCGGCATGAGCAGCGACGACGGCAGGCCCGCGCGGCTCGGCGACGGCGGCGCCGGCGCCACCACCGCGTCCGGCGCCAGCACATCGGGTACGAAGAGAGTGAACGTCGAACCCTGACCGGGCGCGGACGAGACGGTGATCGTGCCGCCGAGCAGGCGGGCCAGATCACGGCTGATGGACAGGCCCAGGCCGGTCCCGCCGTACCGCCGGCTGGTGGTGCCGTCCGCCTGCTGGAACGCCTCGAAGATCAGCGACAGCTTGTCGTCGGAGATGCCGATGCCGGTGTCGATCACGGTGAACGCGATCACCCGCTGCGCGTTCGTCAGCGCCGGCACGTCGAAGACGGCGTTCTCGGCCGCCGGCCCGATCCGCAGCGTCACCGCGCCGTTGTCGGTGAACTTCACCGCGTTGGAGAGCAGGTTGCGCAGGATCTGCTGCAACCGTTGGGCGTCGGTCACCAGCGCCGGCGGCAGATCGCTGCTGACCCGTACCTGGAAGTCCAGGCCCTTCTCCTCGGCCTGCGGCGCGAACGCCTGCTCGACGTAGCTCCGGATCTCGGCGAACTGGATCTCGGTGGGCTCCACGTCCATCCGGCCCGCCTCGATCTTCGACAGGTCGAGGATGTCGTCGATCAGCGAGAGCAGGTCCGAGCCGGCGCCGTGGATGGTCCGCGCGAACTCGATCTGCTTCGCGCTGAGGTTGCGCTCCGGGTTCTCGGCCAGCAACCGGGCCAGCAGGAGCAGCGAGTTCAGCGGCGTACGCAGCTCGTGGCTCATGTTCGCCAGGAACTCCGACTTGTACGCCGACGCCCGGGTGAGCTGCTGCGCCTTCTCCTCCAGGCCGAGGCGGGCCAGCTCGATCTCCCGGTTCTGCGTCTCGATGTTGGCCTTCTGCTCGGACAGCAGCTTCGCCTTGTCCTCCAGCTCGGCGTTGGTGCGCTGCAACTCGGCCGACTGGTCCTGCATCTCGTGCGCCAGCCGCTGCGACTGCGCCAGCAGCTCCTCCGTACGCCGGTTGGCCTGGATGGTGTTGACCGCGACGCCGATGGTGAGCACCAGCCGCTCCAGGAACGCCAGGTGCAGGTCGGAGAACGTGGCCACGCCGGCGAACTCGATCACGGCGAGCAGTTCGCCCTCGAACAGGACCGGGAGCACCACCAGGTCGGCCGGGGGCGTGTCGGCCAGCCCGGAGCGCACCACGAGGCGCCCGTCCGGCTGCGCCTTGACCCGGATGGTCCGGCGGGACAACGCGGCCTGCCCGACCAGCCCCTCACCCGGGCCGAACGTGACGTCGTGCCCGCGGGCCACGTACCCGTAGGAGGCGGTGAGCCGCAGCCGCATGCTGCCCTCGGAGCTGTCCGCCAGGAAGAACGCGCCGAGCTGCGCGTCCACCAGCGGGGTCACCTCCATCATGATCATGCGGCAGACCTCGCCCAGGTCGCGCTGGCCCTGCAGCAGACCACCGATGCGGGCCAGGTTCGAGTCGAGCCAGCCCTGCTCGGCGTTCTTCTTCGTCGTCTCCCGGAGGGTGACGATCATCTGGTTGATGTTGTCCTTCAGCTCGGCGACCTCGCCCTGCGCCTTCACGTTGATCCGCTGGGTCAGGTCGCCGCGGGTCACCGACGTGGAGACCTGCGCGATCGCGCGCAACTGCGTGGTGAGCGTGGAGGCGAGCTGGTTGACGTTCTCGGTGAGGTCGCGCCACGTACCGGAGACGCCCTTGACCTGGGCCTGACCACCCAGCTTGCCCTCGGTACCCACCTCACGCGCCACCCGCGTGACCTCGTCCGCGAACGACGACAGCTGGTCCACCATCGTGTTGACAGTCGACTTCAGCTCCAGGATCTCGCCCTGCGCGTCCACGGTGATCTTCTGCGACAGGTCGCCCTTGGCCACCGCCGTGGACACCTGGGCGATGTTGCGCACCTGCGCGGTCAGGTTCGACGCCATCGAGTTGACGTTGTCCGTCAGGTCCCGCCAGGTGCCGGCGACGCCACGTACCTGCGCCTGGCCGCCGAGCTTGCCCTCGGTGCCCACCTCACGGGCCACCCGCGTGACCTCGTCGGCGAACGACGACAGCTGGTCCACCATCGTGTTGACAGTCGACTTCAGCTCCAGGATCTCGCCCCGGGCGTCCACGGTGATCTTCTGCGACAGGTCACCCTTCGCCACCGCAGTGGTGACCGAGGCGATGTTCCGCACCTGGCTGGTCAGGTTCGACGCCATCGAGTTCACGTTGTCGGTCAGGTCCCGCCACGTACCGGAGACGCCCTTGACCTGGGCCTGACCACCCAGCTTGCCCTCGGTGCCCACCTCACGCGCCACGCGCGTCACCTCGTCCGCGAACGACGAGAGCTGGTCCACCATCGTGTTGACGGTGTTCTTCAGCTCCAGGATCTCGCCCTGCGCGTCCACGGTGATCTTCTGGCCCAGGTCGCCCTTGGCCACCGCCGTGGAGACCTGGGAGATGTTGCGGACCTGGCTGGTCAGGTTGCCGGCGAGCTGGTTCACGTTCTCGGTGAGGTCCCGCCAGGTGCCGGAGACGCCGCGCACCTGCGCCTGACCACCCAGCTTGCCCTCGATGCCGACCTCGCGCGCCACCCGGGTCACCTCGTCGGCGAACGACGACAGCTGGTCCACCATCGTGTTGACGGTGTCCTTCAGCTCCAGGATCTCGCCCTGCGCGGCCACCGTGATCTTCTGCGACAGGTCGCCCTTGGCCACCGCCGTCGACACCTGGGCGATGTTGCGGACCTGCGCGGTCAGGTTCGACGCCATCGAGTTGACGTTGTCGGTCAGGTCCTTCCAGGTGCCGGCCACGCCCGGCACCTCGGCCTGGCCGCCCAGCTTGCCCTCGGTGCCCACCTCGCGGGCCACCCGGGTCACCTGCTCGGCGAACAGCCGCAGCGTGTCGGTGAGCGAGTTCATCGTGTCGGCCAGCTCGGCCACCTCGCCGCGCGCACCGACCGTGATCTTCTGCGACAGGTCGCCCTTCGCGACGGCGGTCGCCACCTGCGAGATCGACCGCACCTGGCCGGTGAGGTTCGACGCCATGGTGTTCACCGAGTCGGTGAGGTCCTTCCAGGTGCCGGCCACGCCACGCACGTCGGCCTGGCCGCCCAGCTTGCCCTCGGTGCCCACCTCACGGGCCACCCGCGTCACCTCGTCGGCGAACGACGACAGCTGGTCCACCATCGTGTTCACCGTGCGGCCGATGCGCAGATACTCACCCCGGAGCGGACGACCGTCTATCTCCAGCGCCATGTGCTGGGAGAGGTCACCGTCGGCGACCGCCACGATCACCCGGGCGATCTCCGTGGTGGGCCGGCCCAGGTCGTCGATGAGCGAGTTGACCGCCCGCTGCCCCTCCGCCCAGGAGCCGTCCAGGCCCTCGTCGTCCAGGCGCTCGGTGAGCCGGCCGTCGCGGCCGACGATCCGGCTGATCCGGCGCAGGTCCAGGTGCTGCCGCTCCTGCAACGACACCACGTCGTTGAAGGCGTCAGCGACCTCACCGGGCAGTCCGGCCCGGCGCGGCAGGCGTACCCGCAGGTCACCGTGCGCCACCCGGCGCAACGCGTCGACCAGCTCGCCGAGGAGCACCTCGTGGTCGGGCGCGGACGGGTCCGCGGTCACCGACTGTTTTGCCGTGGTCATGGTTCCTCGCTCCGCTCGGGCTCGTGCCGTCACGCGGCCATCCCATCATTCTGCCGCGCGATCCGTCGAGGTCACGGCGTGCAACCGCGCGTCACGCGCCGTATCCGCCCGACTGGCCGGTTCGCCGGACCCTTGGCACCCGGGGCCGGACCGGTGGAGGATACGGAGGTGTCAGCGGAGGCGGGGGCCACTCGGAGCGGCGGTGCGGACGAGCACGTCCGCCGCGTCCGCCTCCCCGCAGACCGCCGCACCCCGGCGGCGGCCCGCGCGGTGGTACGCACCATGCTGCTCGAAGCGCGGCTGCCCGAACTGCTGAACGAGGCGCTGCTGCTCACCACCGAGCTGACCACGAACGCCGTCGAACACGCGCGCACCGAACTGGACATCGAGGTCGAAGCCGACCCGAACGGCCTCACCGTCACCGTCACCGACTTCGCCTCCGGACCCGTCGACGAACTGATCGTCGGCGTGCGCAACACCACCTCCGACATCACCGAAGTGGCCGCGCGGGGACGCGGACTGCTGCTCGTCGACCACTTCTCCAGCCGGTGGGGCACCACGTACCTGCCCACCGGCAAGGGCGTCTGGTTCCGCCTCGACCGGCCCGGCCCCGGCGGCCCCGCCCGCCCGTCGGCCGGCCCACCGCCGGTGACCGAGCCGGAACGGACCGGCGACGGTACGCCCAGCGCCGCCGCGATGAGCGAGTTGATGCAGATCACCCCCGACCCGTACGCCGACGAGCCACTGCCCGAGTTCGCGACCGCCCTGCTGAGCCGGGTCGGCGAAATGGTCGGCGCCGCCGGTGGCACGGTCCGGCTGGACCGGGGCGACGGGCTCGGCACCCAGGTGTTCGCCCGGTACGGCCGGCACCCGCGTGAGGGCAACGAACTGCTGCGCGTACCGCTCGCCGTGCACCGCCCGTACACCGGTGAGCTGGAACTGGACGCGGCGCCCTCCACGTACGCGCGGCCGCTGGCGGTGCTGGCCGCCGAGCGGCTGTCGCTGCACCTGGAGAACGACCGGCTGCGCCGCGCCGACGTACGCCGGTCCACCTGGCTGACGTTCCTCGCCGAGGCGAGCGAACTGCTCGCCCAGTCGCTGGACGTCGAACTGACCATGGCGCTCATCCCGCAGCTCGTGGTGCCCCGGCTCGGCCAGTGGTGCGCCGTGCACACCACCGACGAGTGGGGGCGGCTGCGTCTCGCCGCGTCCAGCCACGCCGACGAGGCCATGCTGCCGCAGCTGCACCGGATCCTCCAGGAAACCGGCCCGGACTCGATCCAGTCCCGGCTGCGCGAGGCGTCCCGCAACGCCGCCCAGGTGCCGCTCGGCGGACCGATGGAGGGCTTCGCCGTACCGCTGATCGCCCGTGGCCAGCGGCTCGGCACCCTCGCGGTGGGCCGGCACCAGCGGCACCGGCACGACCCGGACGAGGTCTCGGTGCTGGAGGACGTGGCCCGCCGCGCCGCCCTCGCCATCGAGAACGCGCGCATCCACGCCGAACGCCGCCGGGTCGCCCAGACGCTCCAGCAGTCCCTGCTGCCGCCGGTGCTCCCGGTGGTCGAGGGCATCGGCTTCGCCGCCGAGTACGTCCCGACCGGCGACGACGCGGAAGTCGGCGGCGACTTCTACGACGTGGTCCCGCTGCCGGACGGCCGCTGGCTCGTGGTGGTCGGCGACGTATCCGGCAAGGGCGTGCAGGCCGCCGCCGTGACCGGCCTGGTCCGGGACGTGATCCGGGTCCTCGTCGGCGACGGCAAACCGCTGCCCGAGGTGCTCAGCCGGCTCAACGAGACGCTCGTCGAGCGCGGCGGCGGACGCTACTGCACGCTGGCGCTGGCGGCCGTCTCACCCGGCGACGGCGACCAGCTCGACGTCTCGCTGCACCTGGCCGGCCACGACCGCCCGGTGCTGCTGCACGGCGGAGGCGGCGCCACCTTCGTCGGCACCGGCGGTACGGCGCTGGGCCTGCTCGACACCATCACCACGCCGACCGCCGAGCTGGCGCTCAAACCCGGCGACGCGCTGATCTTCTACACCGACGGGGTCACCGAGCGGCGGCGCGGACGCGAGCTGTTCGGCACCGAACGGCTGCGCGAGTCGGCGGCGCCGCTGGCCGGGTACTCGGCCGACGTGGTGGCCGCCCGGCTGCGCGCGGCGACGATCGCCTTCTCGGTGGAGCCACCGCGCGACGACATAGCCGTCCTGGTCCTCCGAAACGACACCCCGTAGCCCTCTCCCCGCGCCCCGCCCCCGGTTCCGACCCCGGTTCCGACCCGGCGGTGATCAAGGAGTTTGTGGGCGGGGGGGGCGCGAAACGTGAAACAAA
>NZ_JAGPXV010000819.1:0-2184 GCF_018070405.1 Micromonospora sp. D75 | reverse complement strand
CGCGGCGGTGGAGGCCGCGAAGGCGGACGGCCGGTGGGCGGCGGCGTACGCGCCTCCGTCGGAGGCCGAGCTGCCGGCCGACCTGCTCGCCGCCGTCGCCGCCGAGCCCGCCGCCCAAGCCATGCTCGACGTCCTCACCAGCGCCAACAGGTTCGCGCTCATCCACCGGCTGAACGCGGTCAAGCGCGCGGAGACCCGGGAACGCAAGATCGGTGAGTTCGTCGCCATGCTGGCCCGCCACGAGACGTTCCACCCGCAGAAGGCGAAGCCGCCGGCCACGCCGTGACCCGCGTCCCGGCTCACGAGTGGTCCCGGACGAACGCGCGCAGGAGCGCGGCGCACTCGGCCGCGTGGGTCTCCACCAGCAGGTGGCCGCCGTTGAAGAGGTGCGCGTCCATCCGGTCCAGCGCGCGATGCTGCGCGAGCACCTCGTCCACGTCGAAGTAGGCGTCGTGCCGGTCCCACAGCACGAGCGCCGGGGGTTGGTGGGCGCTGTGGTACTCGGCGACCGGCGGGTCTGACCGGGCGTACGCTCGAACGAGCCGACGGTGGGAGGTCGCCCGCGATGATCCCGTTGCTGATCCTGCTCGGGCTTCTCCTCGGACGCTGGTGGCGGTTGTCGCTCGTCGCCGCCGCGCTGGGCTGGCCGGTCCTGCTGGTCGCGACCGGCGTGACGGACGTCGGCGCGGGGCTGCTCGGCGCGGCCGTGCTCGCCGTCGCGAACACCGGTGCCGGCGTGCTGCTCCACCAGGGAGCCCGCCTGGCGATCCGCAGGCTTCGGGCGTCCTGAGCCGGGCCGGTGCGCTACACGGCGCCGCCGGTGTTGCGGATCATCCGCCGGCGCACCTTGAGGGTGGTGACGTAGTCGGCGTCGTCGACGCCGTCGTGGATGCGGGCCCGGATCCCCGGCGCGTGCTGCTTGAGGCGGAGCCGGGCGTCCTCCCCCGCCTCGGTGATCCGTAGCCGGCCGTCCGCGTCGCGGGTCAGCCAGCCGCGTTCCCGGAGCACCTCCGCCTCGGCGTCCAGGTCGTCCTCGGCCCGTAGATACGAGCGCATCGCGTGTCGCAGTTCGGGGACGGTCAGTCCGCCGCCGCCGGGCAGGAGGTCGTTCGGGGACAGGTTGCGCAGCAGCCAGAACTGGGGCTGGGTGAAGCCGTGCGTGGCGTGCTGGGCGCGGGTGAAGGCGATGAGCGACTCGTTCGCGCCGCCCGTCCAGTAGGCGGCCGGCTGGCCAGCGTGTTCGGCGTCGGACAGGTGCGGTGTGTTCATGATGCTCTACCTCCGGCGGTGGTCGGGTGAGCACGACGCTAGGACCTCAACCACGCTTCAGCTCAAGCCGCGAGGGACATCGCGTTCCGGTCGGCCCGGGCATGATGAGGCGCATGCGGGTAGCGATGGCGACCGACGCGGGACATCCGGGCCGTACCAATGAGGATTTCGCCGGCGCCGTCCCCTGCGGCCTGGTCCTGGTCGACGGCGCGGGCGGCATCACCGGCGCGGACGAGGTCTGCCGTCACGGCATCGCCTGGTACGCGACCCGGCTCGGCGGCGCGCTGCTCGGCGCGCTGGCGCAGGAGGGGAGCCTGCGCGACGTGCTGGCCGAGGGCATCGAGCGGGTCACCGACCAGCACCGCGACACCTGCGACGTCGCCCACCCGATCAGCCCGTTCGCCGCGGTGGCGATGCTGCGGTTCTCCGGCGGGACCGTCGAGCACCTGGTCCTCGGTGACGCGGTCGCGCTGGTCGGCCGGGCGGCCGGTGATCCCGTCGTCGCCCACGATCCGCGTGAGGTGGTGATCGCCCGAGCCTTCGAGGAGCGGCTGAAGGACGTGCCGGAGGGCGGCGACGAGTACCGGCGGCTGCTGGTGGAGCTGCGGTCCCGCCGCAACAGCCCCGGCGGCTTCTGGGTCGCCAAGGACGATCCGACGGTGGTGGCCGAGGCGGTCACCGGCGAGTGCCCGGCCCACGACGTGACCGGCGCGGCGCTGCTCAGCAACGGCGCGAGCCGTCTCGTGGACACGTTCGGCCTGACCGACTGGCCGGGGCTGTTGCGCCTGCTGGAGACCGCCGGCCCGGCCGAGGTCATCGCCCGGGTTCGGGCGGCGGAGGCAACCGGGGGCGTCGCCACCGACGACGCGACGATCATCAGCCGCGCCTGACCGGCACGACAATCCGGCTGTGCTC
>NZ_JAGPXV010000818.1:0-2191 GCF_018070405.1 Micromonospora sp. D75 | reverse complement strand
GGTGACCGCGATGAACGCCGGCTCCGCCGCCAGCGCGGCGGTGATCGCCTCGTCCAGGCTGGTCAGACCGGCCGGGCCGAAGGTGTTCGGCTTGGTGTGGTCGAAGCCGTTGTCCAGCGTGATGAGGGCGGCGGGCCGGTCCAGCCCGGGTACGGCCACCTGGCGCAGCAGCGCCTTGGTGACGACCTCGTTCGGTGCGGCGAGGCTCACTTGTCTCCACCCTCCCAGTGCGGGTTCTCCCAGATCACGGTGCCGCCCATGCCGATGCCGATGCACATGGCGGTGAGGCCGTAGCGGACCTCGGGGTGCTCGGCGAACTGGCGGGCGAGCTGGGTCATCAGCCGGACGCCGGAGGACGCGAGCGGGTGACCGATGGCGATCGCGCCGCCCCACGGGTTGACCCGCGGGTCGTCGTCGGCGATGCCGAAGTGGTCGAGGAAGGCGAGCACCTGCACCGCGAACGCCTCGTTCAGCTCGAACAGGCCGATGTCGTCGATGCTGAGGCCGGCGATGCGCAGCGCCTTCTCGGTCGACGGGATCGGGCCGACGCCCATCACCTCGGGCTCGACGCCGACGAAGCCGAACGACACCAGGCGCATGCCGACCGGCAGGCCCAGCTCACGAGCGGTCTCCTCGGCCACCAGCAGCGCGGCGGTGGCGCCGTCGTTCAGGCCGGCCGCGTTGCCCGCGGTGACCTTGCCGTGCGGCCGGAACGGGGTCTTCAGCCCGGCCAGCTTCTCCATCGAGGTGTCGCGGGGCGCCTCGTCCACGGTGGCCAGGCCCCAGCCCGCCTCCGGGTCGCGCACCGCCACCGGCACCAGGTCGCCCTGGAGCTTGCCGTTGGCGTACGCCTTGGCGGTCTTCTGCTGCGACGCCAGCGCGAACGCGTCGGTGCGCTCCTTGGTGATGTGCGGGACGCGGTCGTGCAGGTTCTCCGCGGTGGAGCCCATCACCAGGGCGGACGGGTCGACGAGCTTCTCCGCGACGATGCGCGGGTTGGGGTCGACGCCCTCACCCATCGGGTGGCGGCCCATGTGCTCGACGCCGCCGGCGATCGCGACGTCGTACGCGCCCATGGCGATGCCGCTGGCCACGGTGGTGACGGCGGTCATCGCGCCGGCGCACATCCGGTCGATGGCGAAGCCCGGCACGGTCTTGGGCAGGCCGGCCAGCAGGGCGGCGGTACGGCCGATGGTCAGGCCCTGGTCACCGATCTGGGTGGTGGCGGCGATCGCCACCTCCTCCACCTTCTCCGGCGGCAGTTGCGGGTTGCGGCGCATCAGCTCGCGGATGCAGCGGATCACCAGATCGTCGGCGCGGGTGTTGGCGTACATCCCACCCGCCTTGCCGAACGGGGTACGGACGCCGTCGACGAAGACGACATCCCGGACTTCACGGGGCACTTGGAGCCTCCCTCGGCACGGGCATTTCCCCGGATGCTACTCGCCAGTAACCAAACGCGGCACCACCCCCCGCGTGGCCCACCTCACACCTGCCACCGACGTTACTGCTGGGGGGTGCGCAGCGCCTCGGTAAGAGCGGGCAGCAGCAGCCCGATCTGCCACTCCCGGGCGCCGAAGGCGCGCAGCGCCTCCGCGACGGTGTAGTCGGTGATCTCCTCCGGCGGCTGCCACGCCAGCCGGCGGATCGAGTCCGGCGCGATCAGGTTCTCCGCCGGCAGCCGGTGCGCCCCGGCGGTGCCGACCACCACCTCCCGGGCCCGGGCCAGCCGCCCGGCCGCCACCGGGTCACGCTCGGCCCAGCGGTGCGGCGGAGGCGGCCCTTCCACCGTCGGGCTCACCGGCAGCGCGTCGTCCGGCAACTGACGCGCGTCGTCGAGCGCCGCCAGCCAGGTACGTGCCAGCCGGCGCACCGAGCGCCCACCGATACCGGGGAGCGTGAGCAGCGTCTTCTCGTCCTTCGGGTCCAGCTCGGCGGCGGCCACGATGGCCGAGTCGGGCAGCACCCGGCCCGGCGCGGCGTCCCGGCGGGCGGCGATCTGGTCCCGCGCGTACCAGAGGGACCGCACCCGGGCCTGGGCGCGCGCGCCGCGTACCCGGTGGATGCCGGACGTGCGCCGCCACGGCTCGGCGCGCACGCGCGGCGGACGGGCGCCGTTGCGCACCAGCGCGTCGAACTCCTCCGCCGCCCAGCCGGACTTGCCCTGCCGCCCCAGCTCCTCGTCCAGCGC
>NZ_JAGPXV010000817.1:0-2198 GCF_018070405.1 Micromonospora sp. D75 | reverse complement strand
GCGCCGAAGTTGTTCATGTTGATCGCAGCGCCCGCGATGGCGCTGACGATGCCGACGACCACGCCGACGGCGCCGCAGATCAGGGCGGCCCGCGCCTGGCCGGCGTTGCTGGCCTCGCCCGCCTGGACCTTCTTCTGGCCGAGCACGCCGAGGACGACCGCCACGATGCCGGCCGGGACACCCAGCAGCGGGCAGCACAGGCCGAGCACGATCGAGGCGATGCCGACGATCATGCCGGCCAGGCCCATGGTGTTGTTCTGGCCCTGACCCTGCGCCGGGCCGGCCGGGTAGCCGGCGGTCGGGTACTGCGGCGCGGCACCGTACGGCGGCTGCTGCTGCGCGTACGGGTCCTGGCCGTAGGCGGGCTGACCCGAGGTGGGCTGGCCGTACGGCTGGCCCGACGTCGGCTGCTGCCCGTACTGCGGCTGCTGGCCGTACTGCGGGGCCTGCGGCGGCTGGGCGTACGGGTCGTTCGGCTGAGCGGTCGGGTCCTGGTTCGGCTGCTGGCCGTACGGGTCCTGGCCGGGGTAACCGGGCTGCATGTCTGGGTGCTCCTCAGGTTCGGTTCGGTTGTGCGTCAGTTGCTGCCGCTGTTGCCGGCGATACCAGCCAGGCCGCCGAGGAGGCAACATCCCACCACGATGATGGCGATCCAGGCCAGGCCGGCGATGAGGGCCCACTTGGACCACTTCTTGGACTCGGCGGCGGCAGCCTGGGCGCCGGCGTAGTCGCCCTGCTGGATCAGCGGGTTGACCTTCGACGCGTTGATGATGGCCGGGATCGCGAGCGGCCAGAACAGGAAGATCGCGACGATGGACATCGTCATGTTGTTGTCGATCTGCTGCGGCTGCTGCGGGGGGTATCCGGGCTGCATGCGACGTACTCCTCGGTCCGACGGCACGCGGCGTGCCGGATTCTTCGTGGGGGTGCGGGCCGGGCGCGAGGCCGGACACCGGGCGACCGGCAGCGTACCGCGAGCACGCCACCCGAGAGGTCAACCGTTGAGCCGCCGCCCCGAGGCCGGGGCGCCTGACCTGCCCGATAGGGTTGCCGCGTGACCGAGCCCGCGTCCGTCGCCCGCCTCGTCGTCCTCGTCTCCGGTTCCGGCAGCAACCTCCAGGCGCTGCTGGACGCCACCGCCGACCCCGGCTACGGCGCCCGGGTCGTCGCCGTCGGCGCCGACCGGGACGGGATCGCCGGCCTGGACCGGGCCGCCGCCGCCGGCGTGCCGTCCTTCGTCGAGCGGCTCAAGGACCACCCCACCCGCGCCGACTGGGACAAGGCGCTCACCGCGCGGGTCGCCGAGCACCGGCCGGACCTGGTCATCAGCGCCGGGTTCCTCAAGCTGGTCGGGCCGGAGTTCCTGGCCGCGTTCGGCGACCGCTACCTCAACACGCACAACACGCTGCTGCCGGCGTTCCCCGGCATCCACGGCCCCCGTGACGCGCTGGCGTACGGCGTGAAGGTCACCGGGGCCACGCTGTTCTTCGTCGACGCCGGGATGGACACCGGGCCGATCGTGGCCCAGGTCGCCGTGCCGGTGCTCGACGGCGACGACGAGGACACGCTCACCGAGCGCATCAAGTCCGCCGAGCGGCGCCAGCTCGTCGAGCAGGTCGGCCGCCTGGTCCGTGAAGGCTGGACGATCACCGGAAGAAAGGTCACCATCCCGTGAACGCCACTGAGGACGCCGGCCGCCGCCCGATCCGGCGCGCGCTGGTCAGCGTCTACGACAAGACCGGCCTGGCCGAGCTGGCCCGCGCCCTGCACGGGGCCGGCGTGGAGATCGTGTCGACCGGGAGCACCGCGTCGACGATCTCCGGCGCCGGGGTGCCGGTCACGCCGGTCGAGCAGGTCACCGGCTTCCCGGAGATCCTCGACGGGCGGGTCAAGACGCTGCACCCGAAGATCCACGGTGGTCTCCTCGCGGACCTACGCAAGGACGCGCACGCCGCCCAGCTCGACGAGCACGGCATCGCCGGCATCGACCTGCTGGTCTCCAACCTCTACCCGTTCCAGGCCACCGTCGCCTCCGGCGCCGACACCGAAGAGTGTGTCGAGCAGATCGACATCGGCGGCCCGGCGATGGTGCGGGCCGCGGCGAAGAACCACGCCTCGGTCGCGGTGGTGACCGACCCGGCCGCGTACCCGGCGGTGGTGGCCGCGCTCGCCGACGGCGGTTTCACGATCGCCCAGCG
>NZ_JAGPXV010000816.1:0-2199 GCF_018070405.1 Micromonospora sp. D75 | reverse complement strand
CCAGGCCGTCGCTTTCCAACGCGCGCAGTGTCCGGCTGAGCATGCGCGGGCTGATGCCCTCCACGGCGCGGTGCAACTCGTTGAACCGGTGCGGATGCCGGCCGAGCAGGGTGATCAGCAACAGAGTCCACTTGTCGCTCACCCGCCGCAGCAGGTCGGTGACCGGACAGCGGTCGTACTCGCCGGCCGGAACCGGCACCGGCAGCCGATGATCGAGCAGCGAGGCACTCACATCGGTGTCACCTGTGGACATGAAAGTGCCTTCTTTCGCCTCCGCCGGCCTGCTGCCCAGGATGGGGCAGGTCGATGAGCACACGATAAGGGGGCGACGTGGGCGTCGTGGTGGTCAGTGGCGGCACGAACGGAATGGGGCGTGCGTTCGCCCTGGCGCGGGCCGAACGTGGCGACCGCGTCCTGGTGCTCGGCCGCAACCGTGCACGTGGCGAAGCGATGGCCGGCGGCCTGATCGCCTTCCTTCCGGTCGATCTGTCCAGCATGGCCGAGACGCGGCAGGTCATCGAGCACATCCTCGGCGAGCACCAGGTCGTGGACGCGTTGACGCTGTTCGCCAATGCGGTGACGCCGCGTCGCATCGAGACGGTGGAGGGACTGGAGCGTACGTTCGCGCTCTACTACGTCAGCCGCTACCTGCTCAGTTTCGGTCTGCGTCCGGCCCTGGACCGGGCGACCCGGCCGGTGATCGTGAACGTCGCCGGTGTCGGGGTCACGAGAGGCGAGGTGCGCTGGGCCGATCCGCAGATGAGGGAGGGCTACTCGGCCGTCGCCGCCCAGTTGCAGGCCGGGCGGGCCAACGACCTGCTCGGCGTGGGCTTCGCCCAGCGGTCCGGTAGCCGCGCCCGATACGTGCTCTACCATCCCGGGTTCACCAGGAGCGGTGACCGTAGCGCGCTCCCGTTCGTGGTAAGGGGGCTGCTCGCGGTGGCGGCGGCGGTCGCCGCCCGGTCCGTCGCGGACGCGGTGGCGCCGATTCACCGGTTCCTGGACGCGCCGCCGACCGCGCCGGTGACCGCCGTCGACCGGGGGAAGCAACTTCCGCCCGGTTTCCCGACCCTCGACCCTCATGACGCCGAGCGGTTGATAGACCTCACGGAGAGGCTGCTGCGGTGAGGCGCCGCGCCGACGCTACGGCCGGAAGTAGTCGGACATCATGCTGCTGACCCACTCCGGCTGCCGGACGTCCGTGGGGACGAACTCCACCAGCACCGGCTTCAGGTCGATGACCGGCGTGCCGGACACCGCGTCGAGGCCCACCACCGTCAGTTCCCGGCCGTGGACCGAATCGATGCGGCAGCACGTCACGCCGATCCGGTTCGGCCGACGGGGACCACGGCCGGCGAACACGCCCATCGGCGGCAGGTCGGCCCGGCCCCGGTAGGGACGGGGTTCGCGGTGGTCGCCGCCGTCCGGGAACCGGTCGAAGACGAACACGACCTCCACGTGCGAGAACTCCTCCAGGCCCTGCAGGCACGCCTCGCCGAAACGCTCGTCGACGACGATCGTGCTGCGAACGGCGCCCCAGTTGTCGCTGTGCTGGATGTCCGTCCGGTCGTTGCGGACCGTGCCGATGGGGGTGATCTCGAAGCTGGGCATGCCCGGAGAGTAGTTCCGCGTGGCTCGTCACGGGGGTCCACGAGCCGGGCCACCGGCGCTAGGCTCATGATCATGGACGTTCTCCGATACGCGGCGTTCACCGCAGACCCGGCCGGCGGCAACCCGGCCGGTGTCGTGCTCGACGCCACCGGGGTGGATGACGCGGAGATGCAGCAGGTGGCGGCGCAGGTCGGCTACTCCGAGACGGCGTTCCTCCTGCCCGGCGAGGGCGGGCGGTTCACGGTGCGCTACTTCAGCCCGAAGGCGGAAGTGCCGTTCTGCGGGCACGCGACGATCGCGTCCGCGGTCGCGTTCGCCGAGCGGCACGGCCCCGGCGCGCTGCACCTGGACACCCGCGCCGGACTGGTCGAGGTCGCCACGAGCGCGCAGGCCGACGGCACCACCACCGCCACGCTCACCAGCGTCGCGCCGCGCACCGTACCGCTGGGCGCGGACTACCTGGCGGCGCTGCTCGCCGCGTTGCGCTGGTCGCCGGACGATCTCGACGCGACGCTGCCGCCGCGTGTCGCGTACGCCGGGGCGTGGCATCCGATCGTGGCCGCCGCGACCCGGCGGCCACGATCGGAT
>NZ_JAGPXV010000815.1:0-2200 GCF_018070405.1 Micromonospora sp. D75 | reverse complement strand
CCGCCGAGCTGCGTGACTACTGCGCCCGGCTGCTGCCGCCCGCCGCCGTACCGGCCCGGATGCACACCATGCCCGCGCTGCCGATCACCATCAACGGCAAGATCGACACCGAGCGGCTGGCCGCGCTCGACCTGGCCGGACCGGCCCCCGTGCCGTCCGGCGAGCCGCCCGCCACCGACACCGAACGCCTCGTCGCGCAGGCGTGGGCGGCGCTGCTGGACGTGCCCGCGGTCGGCCGCGACGACGACTTCTTCCACCAGGGCGGGCACTCCATCACCGCGATGCGGCTGGTCGCCGACCTGCGCGAGCGGCTGGGCCGCGACCTCGCCATCGAGGACGTGCTGGTCGGGCGGACGCCACGCGGCATCGCCGCCCGCGCCGACGCAGCCGCCGGAACCGGCCCGGCCCCGGTCGTCCGGGGACGGCCACCGGCGCTGTCCCCGGCGCAGCAGCGGCTGTGGTTCCTCGACCGCTACTTCCCGGCCGCCGCGTCGGCGTACAACGTCGCGTTCGCCGAACGGATCACCGGCCCGCTCGACGTGGCGGCGCTCGCCACGGCGCTCACCGCCGTCGCGGACCGGCAGCAGATCCTGCGCTGGCGCATCCCGGAGCGCGCCGGCGTGCCGTACGCGGTCGCCGACCCGTCCACACCGGTGCCGCTGCCGGTACGCGACCTCGCCCCGGGCACCGATCTCGCCGGCCACCTCGCGGCGAGCGCCGCCACACCGTTCGCGCTGGGCACCGACACGCTGTGGCGGGCCGAGCTGATCCGCACCGGCGACGGCGAGCACGTGCTGGCCGTCTACGCCCACCACGCCGTGTTCGACGGCTGGTCGCAGTCGCTGTTCTACGCCGACCTGGCCGCCGCGTACCGGGCCGCGCTCGGGGACGGGCCGCCGCTGCCGCCGCTGCCCGCCACGTACGGCGACTACGTGGCCTGGCGCGCCGACCGTGCCCGGCGTCGCGCCGCCGCCGACCTCGACTGGTGGCTGGACCACCTGACCGGGGCGCCGGTCGTGCTGCGGCTCCCCGGTGGACGGGACCGGCCGGCCGAACAGACGTACACCAGCGCGACGGTGCGTACCCGGCTGGACCGCCCCCGGCGGCCGCCGTGCTCGCCGCGTTCGCGCTGGTGCTGGCCCGGCGTACCGGCCTGCCCGACCTGGTGGTCGGCACACCCACCGTGGACCGGCGGGCCGCCGACTTCGAGCCGATGGTCGGCTTCTTCATCGAGATCGCACCGCTGCGGCTGCGCCGGACGCCCGGGGCCGGCTTCGCCGCGCACGTCCGCGCCGCCTGGGAGGAACTGCTCGCCGCGCTCGCCCACCCGGAGGCGCCTGTCGAACGCATCGTCGGCGGCCTCGGGCTGGGCGGCCTGCTCGACCGCAGCCCGCTGGTGCAGGTGCTGTTCAACATGTACACGTTCGACGAGCCCCGGCTGGACCTGGCCGGACTGTCCGCCGAGCCGGTGCCGGTGCCCGCGCCCGGCTCACCGTTCGACCTGACGCTCTACGGCATCACCCGGGACGGGCGGCTGCGCGTGGAGATCGTCTTCAACCCGGACGTCTACGGCGAGGCCCTGATCAGCGACGTGCTCGCCGACGTCGAGCGGTTGCTGCGGGCCGGCGTCGCCGACCCGGAGCGGCCGGTGGCCGAGCTGCCCGCCTGGACCGCCGTCCCGGCCGGAACGGCCGACGACGTGCCCCGGGCCGCCCGGGTGAACCGGGCCGGAGGCCGCGCCGGGGTGCCCGCCGCCCGCCCGGCCACCGCCACCGAGCGGCGGATCGCCTCGGTCTGGTGCGACGTGCTCGGCGTACCGGAGGTGGCCGCGACGGACAGCTTCTTCGACGTCGGCGGCGGCTCGCTCGCGGTCGCGGTCGTGCAACGGCAGCTCAACCGGCTGCTCGGCACAAACCTGCGGGTCGTGGACCTGTTCCACCACCCGACCGTCCGCGCGCTCGCCGCGCACCTGGACAGCCTCGGTGCGCCCTCGTCCGGCGAGGACGCCGAGGACGAGGCGGTGGAACGCGCGGCGCGCCGGGGCGCGCTACGCCGCCAGCGGGTCCAGCGCCGCCCGGTGGTGGAGGAGGAGCCGCGGTGACGTACCTGGTCCCCCTCGGCGACACCGGCTGGTCGGTGTGGCGGGACGTGCTGCTGCGCAGCGCCGGGTTCCCCGCCGACGGACTGGACCGGTTCGCCG
>NZ_JAGPXV010000814.1:0-2205 GCF_018070405.1 Micromonospora sp. D75 | reverse complement strand
CCTTTAACAGACTAAGGGAGTCGAGGTAGTCCGATCGGTCAGTTGGTCATGAGCGTTCGGTCGAGACTTTGTGGGTTCCGCCGCTCTCCGCCTTCGTCAGGAGGTCGCGGAAACGCCCCGCGCCGGCCACCGGCGAGGCCCATCCGGCGCTCGCCTCGACCAGGCGGGTCTCCGATCGCTCCAACCAGGACAGGATCCGTTCGGTCTCCTCGGCGGTCGCGGCCGGCACCGGCCCGTGCCCGGGCAGCACCGTCTCGGCGGTGGCCCGGATCGCGTCGATCGTCGGTCGCGGATGGACACCCGGCGGGGACACCCCGGCCCCCGCCAGCCGCCCGTGCCGCACCAGCGCCAGCTCCCAGCCGCCCCGGGTTGCCGGCCGGGCGGCGGCCAGCTCGGCGATGCCGGTCAGCGCGGCCAGCCGCTGCATCCGGACCGCCGCGCGCAGCACCGCGACCAGCCGCCCGCGCACCACAGCCGCCTCCTCGTAGCGCTGGGCGGCCGACAGCACCTCGATGCGGGCGAGCAGCGCGTCCACCACCACACCGGGATCGTCGCTGGTGGCGGTGCGGAACGGCGTCGCCGCCCGGTCGTCGTACTCCTCGGGGGTGATCCGGTGCTCGCACGGCGCCGGGCAGCGACCCAGCTCGGCCAGCGCGCAGGCCGGCATGGTGGTGCGCCGGGACAGCCGGTGCGTGCACTGCCGCAGCGGCACCGCGTCGTGGAAGCCGGCGGCGGCCAGCTCCGCCGCCTGCCGGGACCGGAACGGCCCCAGGTAGGCCGTGTCGGTGGGCGCGATGTCGCGCACGATCGACAACCGGGGGTACGCCTCGTCGGTGAGCTTCAGCCACACCTGGCGCTCCGGATACTTCGACCTGCGGTTGTACGGCGGCGCGTGCGCCGCGATCAGCCGCAGCTCGCGGACCTCCGCCTCCAGTGAGTGGGCGCACTCGACCGCCTCCACCCGCTCGGCGGCGGCGAGCATCTCGGAGATCCGGGCCCGCTTCTCCGCGGCGGTGAAGTAGCTGCGTACCCGGGTGGCGATGTCGCCGGACGTGCCGACGTAGAGCGGCCGGTCGTCGGCGGCCCGGAAGATGTAGACGCCCGGCACCTTCGGCAGCCCGTCGGCGAGGTGCCGCTTGCGGCGCTGGGTGGGTGTGACCGCGCGGGCGAACTCGATCGCCTCGCCGACCGTGTCGACGCGGTGCCCGCCGAGCCGGCCGATCAGCCCGTGCAGCACGTCGACGGTGGCCTTGGCGTCGTCCAGCGCCCGGTGGGTGGGCTGGGTCGCGGTGCGGAAGTAGGCGGCGAGCGTGCCCAGCTTGCGGTTGGGCACCTCGTCGCGGGTCAGCACCCGCCGGGCCAGCGCGGCCGTGTCCAGCACCCGCGGGTTGGGCCAGCGGTAGCCGTGCTTCGCGCAGGCCGCCTTGAGGAACCCCACGTCGTACGGCGCGTTGTGGGCGACCAGCACGGCGTCGCCGACGAACTCCAGGAAGCTCGGCAGCACCTGCTCGATCGGCGGGGCGGGCAGCAGCATGGCCTGCGTGATGCCGGTGAGCACGGTGATGAACGGCGGGATCGGCACGCCCGGGTTGACCAGCGTGGCGAGCACGCCCAGCTCCTCGCCGCCGCGCACCTTCACCGCGCCGATCTCGGTGATCCCGCCGCCGTCGGGCGCGCCGCCCGTGGTCTCCAGGTCGACCACCACGAAGGTAGTCGCGTAGAGCGGCAGCGCCGGGTCCACGCCGCTGCCCGCCGCAGTGTCCAGGCCGGCCAGCGACTCCTGGACGTACTCCGCTCGTGTCACCCGCGGGACGCTAGCGGCACGGTCCGACACTTGCGTCACTGCGGCCCCAGGAGATACCACGGGGGTACGATGAGAGATCGGCTCACTCACCGGGCGGTGGGCCCGTTCGGGGTGGGAGACTTGCCTCATGCCCCTCACCGAGCCGCACGACGACCACTCCTCCGCGGAGGAGCCGGTCCTCGGCGTGCCCGGCGCCGGTGAGGACGCGCCGACCCCGGTCGAGCCCGAGCCCACCCTGCCCGAACCGGTCCGGCAGCGGATCGTGACGCTCACCGCGGCCGTGCTGCCCGGCCTGCCCGCCGACGAGGTGCCGGTGCCGCTGCGGCGGGTCGCCAAGTTCGCCCCGAACCGCCGCGCCCGGCTCGGCGCGCCCGCGATCGCCGCCCAGCTCACCGCCGACC
>NZ_JAGPXV010000813.1:0-2209 GCF_018070405.1 Micromonospora sp. D75 | reverse complement strand
CCACCGAGTACGGCCCCACCGAGATCACCATCGGCAACTCGGGGCAGCCGATCAGCGAGCCGCCGGCCACCGAGCTGGTGCCGCTCGGCGTGCCGATCGTCAACACCACCATGTACGTGCTGACCGAGCGGCTCGACCCGGTGCCGGTCGGCGTGCCCGGCGAGGTCTGGATCGGCGGCGTCGGGGTGGCGCGCGGCTACCTGGGCCGCCCGGACCTGACCGCGGACCGGTTCCGGCCCGACCCGTACGGCCCGCCGGGCAGCCGCCTCTACCGCAGCGGCGACCTGGCCCGCTGGCTGCCCGACGGCACGCTGGAGTTCCTCGGCCGCATCGACAACCAGGTCAAGATCCGGGGCTACCGGGTGGAACTGGGCGAGATCCAGGCCCGGCTCGCCGCCCATCCGGGCGTCCGTGACGCCGTGGTGCTCGCCCGCGAGCCCAGCCCCGGCGAGAAGCGCCTGGCGGCGTACGTGGTGCTCACCGCCGGCGCGGCGGTGGACGCGGCCGCGTTGCGCGCCCACCTCGCCGTCGACCTGCCCGACTACATGATCCCGGCGGACGTCGTCGCCATCGACCACATTCCGCTCACCACCAACGGGAAGGTGGACAGCCGCGCGTTGCCCGCCCTCTGATCCGCTCCCACGAATCCCCTCCGTGCCGACACCGGCCCCCGTGCGCCGGGACGATCGCGCACGCCGTACGAGAGGACGAATCCATGACCACGACATCTGACCGGTCGACCCGCGGCGCGCAGGGACTGAGGCTGGACCTCGCCGACGACGAACGGACCGCCCTGCGGGCGCTGGCCGAGGAACTCGTCGCCGCGTCGCCGCGCCTGCTGGACGACCTGTCCTGGGTGACGCAGGCCCGGCAGGCGAGCTGCCGGATGCCGCTGCGGCTGATGGAGACGCTGCGCGACTTCCGCAGCGACGCCGGGGCCACCGGCTCACTCGTGCTCGCCGGCCTTCCGGTGGACGAGCGCGACCTGCCGAGCACTCCGACCGTCCGGGAGTCGGTGGAACGGGCGACCACCGTGCCGGCCGTCCTGGCCATGCTCGTCGGCCTGCACCTCGGCGAGGTGATCGCCTACCGCAGCGAGAAGAGCGGCGCCCTGGTGCAGAACGTCGTCCCGGTGCGCGGCCTGGAGGACTCCCAGAGCAACGCCGGGTCGGTGCCGCTGGAGTTCCACGTGGAGAACGCGTTCCACCGGGAACGCCCCGACTACGTCGGCCTGCTGTGCCTGCGCAACGATCACGCCAAGCGGGCGGGCACGCTGGTCACCTGCATCCGGCAGGCCCTGCCGCTGATCGAGGAGACCGACCGGAAGGTGCTGCGCGAGCCCCGGTTCGTCACCGCGCCGCCGCCCTCGTTCCGCCAGGGTGACCGCACCACGCCGCACGCGGTGCTCACCGGCAGCGTGGAGGACTCGAACATCTGCCTCGACCTGAACGCGACCACCGCGCTGGACGAGGAGGCCGGCGAGGTGATGGCGCGGTTGAAGCGGATCCTCACCGACGTCTCCACGCCGCTGGTGCTGCAGACCGGGATGATGGCGCTCATCGACAACCGGCTGGTGCTGCACGGCCGGTCCGAGTTCACTCCCCGCTTCGACGGGCGGGACCGTTGGCTGCACCGGGTCTACGTGCACCTGGACAACCGGCGGAGCCGGGAGTTCCGGGACGACGCCGGCGCCGTACTCAACTGATTTCGACGTTCACAAGGTCCACAAAACGGCCTCTAGTGGACGGTAGGCTGACCGGCGCCGGAAGGGGGCGCCGGCAGCCGTACCGCAGTGGCCGGCGGACATCAGTGCCAACCGCGAAAGGGATTCGATGACCGACACGCTGTCGCGCACCCGCCGAGGTGGCGAACACCGGCCGCTGGAGGAAGGCTTCCTCTACCGCTGGGCCGTCTGGGCGGCGCTCAATCCAGTGAAGGTCATCCTGGTCTGGCTGGTGCTGCTCGCCGGCGCGGCCGTCTCGGCCGGCTACTTCACCTCGCACCTGACCGGCAACACCAACTCCGTGATCGGCTCCGACTCGGAGAAGGCCGCCGAGCTGATCAGCGCCGAGTTCCCCGACACGCCGAGCGAGACCGACTTCGTGGTCCTGCACTCGACCTCGATCGACGCGCAGGACCCGGCGTTCCGCGAGGTCGTCCGCACCGCTGTCGAGCGCTACCGCCAGGCCCCGGACGTGCGCACCGTGGT
>NZ_JAGPXV010000812.1:0-2215 GCF_018070405.1 Micromonospora sp. D75 | reverse complement strand
CGGTCACGTTCACCTCGGCTCCGGCGGCCGAGGCCCTGCTGCGGGCGGCCGGGGACCGTACCGAGACGGTGCTGGAGGCGCTGCGCGGCGACGTGCTGGCCGGGTGCGTGGGCACCGTCACCGCCGAGCCGCTGGTCCGGCGTGGGGTGCCGGTGAGCGCGCCGAGCCGGGCCCGGTTGGGCGCGCTGGTCCGCACCATCGTCGAGGAGCTGCCCCGGCGCACGGTCTCGGTGAAGGCGGCCGGGCACGTGCTGACGCTGCGCGGCCACGCCGCGGTGGTGGACGGGGAACTGCGCCAGCTCGCGCCGGCCCCGATGGCCGTGCTGCGGGCGCTCGCCGCGTCACCCGGCAAGGTGCTCTCCCGCACCGCGCTGCTGCGTACGCTGCCGCGCGGCGCCGACGAGCACGCCGTGGAGATGGCCGTCGCCCGGCTGCGGGTCGGCCTGAAGGCGCCCCGCGTGGTGCAGACGGTCGTCAAGCGGGGGTACCGCCTGCGGGTCGACTGACCCGCAGGCGGTCAGCCCACCGAGGCCGGGTAGCCGTGCTCGGCCTGGAGGCGGAGCATCGCGTGCTCGACCACTGTCACCAGCACCTGCTTGACCGAGTCGCGCCGACGGGCGTCGCACAGGACCATCGGCACGTCCGGGGAGATGGCGAGCGCCTCCCGGATCTCCTCCATCTCGTAGTGCGGCGCGTCGTCGAAGCGGTTCAACGCCACGACGTACGGCAGCTTGCGGTTCTCGAAGTAGTCCAGCGGCGCGAACGCGTCGGTGATCCGCCGGGTGTCCACGAGCACCGCCGCGCCCACCGCGCCCCGGATGATCTCGTCCCACATGAACCAGAAACGGGTCTGGCCCGGGGTGCCGAACAGGTAGAGGATCAGGTCCTCGGCCATGGTGATACGGCCGAAGTCCATGGCGACCGTGGTGGTCTCCTTGCCCGGCACCTTCGACGGGTCGTCGATGCCCACGCCGGCCGCGGTCATCAGCGCCTCGGTGGTCAGCGGCTGGATCTCGGAGATCGCACCGACCAGCGTGGTCTTGCCCACGCCGAAGCCGCCCGCGACCACGATCTTCGCGGAGATGATCTCCCGGCCGCGGTTCACCCCGTCGGGGTCATAGTTCGCGAAGTCCACTTAGCACCCTTCCAAGCAGGTTCATCCGCGCCGCGAAACCCGTCGCGGGAGCGGCAGTGTGTAGCGTCAGCAGGCCCTCGGCCACCATGTCGGCGACCAGCACCCGGGTGACGCCCAGCGGCATCCGGGTGTAAGCGGCGATTTCCGCCAGCGACTGTGCCCGGCCTTCACAGACCGAGGAGATGCGGTACTTGTCGTGCCCGGCGAACCGCGCCTCGGCCGACTGCGTGGGCGTGCTGGACAGCACCGCCTCGAGCGCGATGTTCTGCAACGGCTCGGTGCGGCCCCGGGTGACCGCGTACGGTCGCACCAGCGCGCCACGCGGATCACGTCGCGGTTCCATCTCGCGATCACCTCCCCTCGTACGGAGCGCAGCGGCTCCGGCTCATGTCGGCGGGCCCGGTCAGGACCGGACGGCGTCCCTCGGCAGCGGGACCAGCGCCTGCCCGACCCGTTCCACGAGCAACGCCATCTCGTAGCCGACCTGGCCCACGTCGCAGCTGCGCGCCGCGAGCACGGCCATCGACGAGCCGTCGCTGATGGACATCAGGAACAGGTAGCCGCTGTCCATCTCGATCACGGTCTGCAGCACCCCGCCGGCGCTGAACATGCGCGCCGCGCCCTCGGTCAGGCTCACCACGCCGGAGGTGATCGCGGCAAGTTGGTCGGCCCGGTCCCCCGGCAGATCCCGGGAGGAGGCGAGCAGCAGCCCGTCCGCGGAGACCGCCACCACGTGGGCGATGCCCGCCACGCTGTCGGCGAAGTTGGTGAGAAGCCAACCCATGTCCTGCATGGCCGCCGGCCTGTTCATCGGTTCGTCTCCTTGGTCGAGGTGCTGTTCAGGTCGGCGCCGGCCGTACGGCCCCGCTGGACGCCACGGTGGTAGGCGGAGAGCAGCCCCCGGACCTCGTCCGGCGTGCGCCGGCTGCGGTCCCGGCCGCTCTTCGGCTCTATCCCACCAGGCACGAGCTGGGCCTGCGGCACCCGCTTGGGCAGGCCGGAACGGGTGGTGCCGCCGGTGGTGGGCTCCGCGGCCCGGCTGGCCCGCGTCCAGCCCTCGTCGCCCGCCGTCGCGTCGCC
>NZ_JAGPXV010000811.1:0-2216 GCF_018070405.1 Micromonospora sp. D75 | reverse complement strand
GAGTGCCTGGTCAAGGCGGGGCTGCCGGTGGACGCCCCGCTCACGGTGGCCGGCGGCGACGGCGAGTGGGTGCTGGTGCGCAGCGGCCGGGTCACGGTGGCCACCGGCCCGGTCCGTCTGACCGGCGAGCCACAGCCGGTGGTCGTCGCCGTCCTCACCGCGACGGGGGTGTGACATGTCCGCCTGGTACGAGTACCGCCACGTGGTCGGGTTCGAGGAGACGAACCTCGTCGGCAACGTCTACTACGTCAACTACCTGCGCTGGCAGGGCCGCTGCCGGGAGATGTTCCTGCGTGAGCACGCCCCGGCGGTGGTCGACGACCTGCGCGCCGGGTTGAAGCTGTTCACGCTGCGGGTGGACTGCGAGTACCTCGCCGAGCTCGACGCGTTCGACGAGCTGCGCATCCGGATGAGCCTGACCGAGCTGACCCAGACGCAGCTCGGCCTGGCCTTCGACTACCTGCGCGACGGCCCGGGCGGGCTGGTCCCGGTGGCCCGGGGGCACCAGCGGATCGCCTGCATGCGGGAGGTCGCGGGGCAGGTGGTGCCGACCCGCGTGCCGACGCCGCTGGTGCGGGCGCTGGCGCCGTACCGGGCGGCCGAGGGGGTGGCCGGCCGTGCCTGAGCGCGCCGTGGACGCGCCGCCGGCCGCCGCCGCGCTGCGTACGGTGCTCGGCGAGTTCGTCACCGGCGTCACGGTGTTGACGGTCGGTGGTCCGCTGCCGCACGGGATGACGGCGAACTCGTTCACCTCGGTCTCGCTGGACCCGCCGCTGGTGCTGCTCTGCGTGAGCCGGGACAGCCTGATGTCCGCCTGCCTGTCCGACGCGGACGGGTTCGGCATCTCCGTCCTGGCCGGGGGGCAGGAGCGCCTGGCCCGGCACTTCGCCGACCGGCGCCGGCGGCCCGGGCGCGCGCAGTTCGCCACTGTCGGCTGGTCGCCGGGCGAGCGGACCGGCGCGCCGCTGCTGCACGGGGCGCTGGCCTGGCTGGAGTGCCGGCCGTGGCGCTGCCACGACGGCGGCGACCACGTGATCGTGGTGGGCCGGCTGGTGGCCGCGCGCACGGCTGCCGACAGCGACGCCCTGATCTTCCGGCGAGGCCGGTTCGACAGGTACGGGAACTCCCACCCGGCCGCCGGCCGCCGGCACGTCCAACCGCTCCTTAAGGAGGCGCAGTGACCCTGTCGGACAAGCGCGACGCCGGCGCTTCGGGGCTCGATCTGAACGGCAGCCGGCACCGGGCGGCCCTGCAGATCTTCCTCGTCGTCGTCATCGCCCACTGGGCCGAGCACCTGGTGCAGGCCGCGCAGATCTGGGTGTTCGGCTGGTCCCGGCCGGAGGCCCGGGGCGTACTCGGCATGCCGTTCCCGTGGCTGGTGGAGAGCGAGTGGCTGCACTACGGGTACGCGCTGGTCATGCTCGCCGGTTTCTGGCTGCTGCGCGGCGGCTTCGTCGGCCGCGCCCGGACCTGGTGGATGGCGGCGCTGCTGATCCAGGTGTGGCACCACCTGGAGCACCTGCTGCTGCTGGTGCAGTCGCTGACCGGCAGCAACCTGGCCGGGCAGCCGGTGCCGACGAGCCTGCTGCAACTGGTGGCGCCCCGGGTGGAGCTGCACCTGTTCTACAACGCGGTGGTGTTCCTGCCGATGGTGGTGGCGATGTACCTGCACCGCACGCCGCTCGCCGACGAACTGGCCCGGATGCGGTGCAGTTGCCGCCGGGTGGCCGAAGTCCGGTGAGGCGCGGGCCGGGGCTGAGGTGGCTGGCGGCGGGTCTGCTCACGCTGCTCGCGCTCGGCCTGGCCGGGCTGACCCTGGCGGCGCAGCTGCGGCCGGCGCGGTTGGTGACCACCGACCCGCCGGCCGGCGCCCGGCTGACCACGGCGCCGGCGGCGGTGACGCTCACCTTCAACGGCCCGCTCGACGCCGAGCGGACCCATGTCTGGTTGATCGGCCCGGGCGGCGCGTTCGGCGCGACGGGCGCGCCGCGCTACCGCGACAACGGCGTCGAGGTGCCGGTGACGGTCGTGGGTGACGGGCGCTACCGGGTCGGCTACCACGCCCAGCTCGCCACCGGGCAGACCGCCACCGGCGTGGTCCCGTTCACCGTCGCCGCCGGGCTCGGCGCGCCGCCGCGGGCCGCCCCGGCCGCGTCCCCGCCGGCCACCGCGCCGCCGGACGGGTCCGCCGGGGGCGGCCACCACGGGGGTACGGG